>NZ_JBAVCB010000205.1:0-5162 GCF_049586495.1 Aeromicrobium sp.
CCGCCCACCGGGGCGCGCGGTGCCCCGTGGAGGCGATCTGCGCCAGCCGCGACCGGGCCTCATCGAGGTCGATCGCGTCGTCGAGCAGATCGGCGACCAGCAGGTCGACGCTGGTCAGGTCGTCGAAGTCAGTCTCACGATGAGTGACGTGGCGGGTGGCCGTGGAAGCGGGAGCGTCTGGCCGTTGCTGGTGGCTCATCGTCAGCGTCGTGAACGTCAGATCGACCTGCGCCTGCCGCACACCGAGATGGTGGGTGATCGAACCCATCGTGGCGGTGACGTCCGCAGCGCCGGCACCGTTCGACAGCAGCATCTCGCCGACCCGCAGTGCGAGGTCGAGCGTGCGGGAGACATGGACGTCAGGCATGAACCCCATGGTGTCGAGCGAAGGCCGTCAGACCAAATCCGTCACCAGCTGGTGTAGAAGAGATGCTGAACCAGCAGCGCACTCACCAGCTGCAGCGCCAGTGCGGCCCGCATCCACCGAGTGGACAACAGTCCGAGCGACAGTGTGATCCACGGGATGAACGGCAGCCAGATCCGCTCGACCTCGGCCTTGCTCATGCCGGACAGGTCGGCCGCCAGGATCATCAGGACACCCGCACCGATCAGCAGCATCAGGGTGCGATCGAGGCGTCGACCCAGGGCCATCAGACGAGCCAGGCCCATGCCCACGGCCGGACCCGCGCTGATCGCGAGCGCGGCCAGATTGGCCCACACCCAGTACGAGAACGGCCGCACGCTCGCGGTGCCTTCGTAGTACCGCTCACGCAGCACCGGATACGCCTCCCACCAGCGGAATCCGTAGGCCGCAAACACCAGCACGACGCCCAGTGCTGCGACGATCGCACCAGGCAAGGGCTGCCAGCGGCGGGCGGCGAGCAGGATCGCGACTGCGATGATGCCCAGCAGCGGCAGTCCGTAGGAGAGCATGACACAGGACCCGAGCAGCACTCCGGCTGCGACGGACCAACCGATCATCGAGCCGACATGGCTGCGGGTGGCTGACACCGCCAGGCAGGCCAGCCCCCACACCGCGACAGCGGCGAACAACGCATCGGCGGAGACGGCCAGGAACACTGCTGAGGGCGTCAGCACCAGGAACGGAGCAACCCGCCGGGCGAAGGCCTCGCGATCAAGCGTGCGCAACGTGGCCATCACCGTGGGCGCGATCGTCGCGGCGATGATGGTGACGACCAACCCGGACGCGTAGTCACCGCCCACGCCGAGCCTGGCCATGGCCACGAACACCACCAGGGCGCCTGGTGGGTGGCCAGCAATGTGAGTGACCCAGTTGTCGGGCGCGGAGTAGGGGATGCGCCGGATGAAGTCGTCGATCATGGCGGGGACGTCGGTCACCTCGCGGGCCGCGACCAGGTACTCGTACGGATTGCCGAGCACCCGGCTGATGCCGTCGCTCCCGTCGACGTAGGCCAGCGCCATCAACCACGAGAATCCCGCCACCAAGGCCAGCAGCTGCAACCGACGCCAGGACAGCTGCTGCGCCAGGCGCGGTCCGTACTGCCAGCCGAGCACGGCCATGAGAATCGCCGGAATGGTGCCGGGCCCGAACAGCTTGGGCTCCCAGAGACCGTGCAGAGGTGAGATGTCGTCGGGCCCGATCGAGGCCCGCGGATACACCTTCCAGTCGACGATCTGGGGGGTGAGAAAAGCGGCAGCCACGATGCCCAGAGTGACCAACAGTCCCACCCACGGGACCCAGGTCCGCTCCGGGGTCTCCAGGTCGATCCCGCGCGTCTCGGTCACGCCCTCGACTCTAGAGGGGTCGGCAAGCATTTCCCGTCGATCAGATGCGCGGGCGTTTCAACGACCAGGGTTCGAGGTGTTCGTAGCCCCTCACCGAGGTGCGGCGCATGCGACGCAGCCGGAACTGCTCGGTGTCGCCCCGGAGAGCTGCAGCAAGGTCCGAATCGACCAGCGCCCGGCCCGGTCGGGCGAGCGACGTCAGTCTGGCGGCGAGATTGACGGTGGGTCCGTACACGTCGCCGAGACGGGCCAGAACCGGTCCCCGGGATGTGCCGACGCGCACCTCGGGGAACCTCTCGTCGGTCTCGGACCGCTCCACGAGCTCGAGGGCCAGCAGAGCGGCTTCGACCTCGTCGGTCAGCTGGTAGAGCACCTCGTCGCCGATGGTCTTGACCACCTGGCCGCCGTGCTCGATCACCAGGTCAGTGACGACCCGCTCGAACCACTCGACCATCTCGCCCAGGGCGCGTGGGCTCATCTGCCGACTCCGTGAGGTGTAGCCGACGATGTCGACGAACCCCACCACGGCGGTCGTGTGGGACGCTGATGCGCTGCCGCTGAGCGCCATCCGGCTCGCGGTGCTGAGCAGGTGCCGGCGCCAGATGTACCCCTGGACCTCCTCGACCATTGGAATGATCTCGCTGAGCATGTCCAGCGGCGGCTGGTCGGTGCTGTCGTCCCGCGACATCGAGGTGAGCAGCAGGCGCGTCTGCCAGTCGGCCAGGCGGGAGAACGACCGGCCCACTGATCGGACGAACTGGGGCAGCTGCTCGGGATCGAGGATGCCGAGCTCGGTGAGCCGCTGCACGACCTTGAGTGCCTCGACATCGGCTTCGGTGAACACGACTTCGTGGGCTCCGACTGCGGGGAAGCCGAGATACCGCCACATCGCATTGGCCTGGTCGAGGGTGATGCCAGCCTGCGCGGCGACCTGGGTCTGCGTCAGCGTGGGACCACCATCGAACAGATACTGGCCTGCGACGTCGATCAGCAGCGAGGGATCGAAGGCGTAGTCATCCTCAGGAGGCGCACTGTCGTCTCGGGTCATGGTCGATTCCTCGGGGGGTGTCACCTGAATGCTAGGCCCCGCGGCCAGCCCGGCACGACGGTAGGCTCTGCGCGGGACACGCGAGAATAGGGGATCGGGACATGGCCGAGTGGGTCGAGGACGCGGAGCTTGGGGCTGGCTACCAGACGTTCACCATCGAGCTGGGCGACGATCCCGACGGTCAGGGCCAGATCGTCGCCACCCTGGTGCGGCCGACCACCACCCCGCCGAACCCGCGTGGGGCAACCCTGTACGTGCACGGATTCACCGACTACTTCTTTCAGCGTGAGCTGGCCGAGTACTGGGTCGATCGAGGATTTGCGTTCTATGCTCTCGATCTGCGCAAGTGCGGTCGGTCGCGACGTGACGGCCAGACGCCGCACTACGTGTCCGACCTTGCGCTGTACGACGTCGAGCTCGAGGTGGCGCTGGCCACGGTGCGAGCCGAGACCGGTGACGCACCCGTGGTGCTGTCGGGCCACTCGACCGGGGGTCTGATCCTGCCGCTGTGGCTGACTCGCCTGCAACGGCTCCCGGGCGGTTCGACCGGGCAGGGCATCGCAGGGCTGGTGCTCAACAGTCCGTGGTTCGACCTGCAGGGCGCCGCCTGGATGCGCAGCCTCGGCACCCAGCTCATCCGGGGCGTTTCGCGGTTCCGCTCGTTGGACGAGGTGCGTCTGCCACACACCGACTCATATGGCTCGAGTCTGCACGTCAGCGCCCACGGCGAGTGGGAGTACAACCTCCAGTTCAAGCCGATGCATGGATTCCCGATCACGTACGGCTGGCTCAACGCGGTGCGTCGCGGGCAGTCAGTGCTGCACAAGGGCCACGACGTCGGCGTGCCCTCCCTGGTGCTTCACTCGACGCGTTCGTGGTTCTCGCGGGTCTTCGGCGAGAAGGTGGTCGGCTCCGACGCCGTGCTCGACGTCAAGCAGATCGCCCGCTGGTCCGGCTGCCTCGGCAACGCCGTGACGGTGCGGCCGATCCCCGGTGCCAAGCACGACGTCTTCTTGTCGCCCAAGCCCGCCCGCGAGGCCGCTTACTCCACGATCGACGCCTGGCTGCGCGACTCCGCCCTCGGCTGCTGACGGGGCGGACCGACCGCTCTGGTCTCTGTCGTGGCCCGTCTATAGGGTTCACGTGTGGACGCCCCCCTCGCTCTCTACCGTCGCTACCGGCCGGAGACCTTTGCCGAGGTCATCGGGCAGGACCACGTCACCGAGCCCCTGCGGCACGCCCTCGCGGCCAATCGCACCCACCACGCGTACCTGTTCTCGGGCCCGCGCGGCTGCGGCAAGACCACCAGCGCGCGCATTCTGGCGCGAGCGCTCAACTGCGAGCAGGCGCCCATCTCGGACCCTTGCGGCGAGTGCCAGAGCTGCCGGGATCTCGCCCGTGGCGGGCCGGGCAGCATCGACGTCATCGAGATCGACGCGGCCAGCCACGGCGGTGTCGACGACGCCCGCGACCTCCGCGAACGGGCCTTCTTCTCCCCGGTCAGCAGCCGCTACAAGGTCTACATCATCGATGAGGCTCACATGGTGTCGACGCAAGGGTTCAACGCCCTGCTCAAGCTGGTCGAGGAGCCGCCGCCGCACCTGAAGTTCATCTTCGCCACGACCGAGCCCGACAAGGTCATTGGCACGATCCGCTCGCGCACACATCACTATCCGTTTCGGCTCGTGCCGCCAGCAGTCCTCACCGACTACCTGCAGCAGCTCAGCGCGGCCGAGCAGGTCACGGTCGAGCCCACCGCTCTGCCGCTGCTCGTCCGGGCCGGTCAGGGCTCGGTGCGCGACACGCTCAGCGTGCTCGATCAGCTGCTGGGCGGCGCCGGGCCAGGGGGACTCACCTACGATCTTGCCGTCCAGCTGCTCGGCTACACCCCGGACTCGCTGCTCGATGAGGCTGCCGATGCCTTGGCCGCTCGTGATGGCGCCACCGCATTCGGTGTCATCGACAAGGTCATCGAATCCGGTCAGGACCCGCGCCGATTCGCCGAAGACCTGCTGCAGCGGTTGCGCGACCTCATCATCATCTCGGTCGTGCCCGACGCCGCGGCGCAAGGACTCATCGACGTTCCCGCCGACCGCATCGCTCCCATGGCGGCACAGGCATCTGGTTTCGGCCCCGCGGAGCTCGCTCGCACGGCCGACATCGTCAACAGCGCGTTGGTCGACTTCCGCGGAGCCACGGCGCCGCGCATGCTGCTGGAGCTGATGTGCGCCCGCATCCTCGTGCCGGGTGCCGACCACTCTGCGCTCGGCCTGCAGGCTCGCCTCGATCGCATCGAGAAGCGGTTGTCGTTCGACGCCTCGACACCCGAACCCACGGTGCGGGCTGC
>NZ_JBAVCB010000206.1:0-3539 GCF_049586495.1 Aeromicrobium sp.
GTGACGTCTTGCTCGACGCGTCTGGCGTCACGGTCCGCTACGGCTCGACCGTCGCCGTGCGAGAGGTCGCCGTGCAGGTGCGGGCGGGCGAGGTGCTGGCCTTGATGGGTCGCAACGGATCGGGCAAGTCGTCCTTGCTGTGGGCCCTGCAGGGAACTGGTCGGCGCACGGCCGGCACGGTGCGCGTGGCCGGTGTTGACCCCGGGGCCGGGGGATCGGCCCAGGCCCGGGCGCTGGTGGGCCTGGTGCCCCAGACCGCCTCCGACCTGCTCTACCTCGAGACGGTGCAGGCCGAGTGCGCCGCCGCCGACCAGCAGGCCGAGTCCTCGACCGGTTCCTGCCGCTCGTGGCTCGACCGACTGGCTCCTGGGGTGCCGGACGATCGGCACCCGCGCGATCTCTCTGAAGGGCAGCGACTCGCGCTCGTGCTGTCGATCGTGCTGACCTCACGACCGCGAGTCATCGCACTCGACGAACCGACCCGCGGACTGGACTACGCCGGCAAGCACCAGCTCGCCGTGATCGTCCGCACGCTGACTGGTGAGGGCCACGCTGTGGTGCTCGCGACGCACGACGTGGAGTTCGTCGCGCAGGTCGCCGACCGGGTCGCGGTGCTCGCCGAGGGTGAGATCGTCTCATCGGGTCCGGTCACCGACGTGCTCGCCGAGTCGCCAGCCTTCGCACCGCAGGTCGCGAAGGTGCTCGGGGCGCCGTGGCTGACCGTCGACCAGGTCGCGCACGCCCTGTCGGCCGGTGATCGATCATCGTGAGGACGCTCGGACCCCGGTCGATTGCCGTTCTGGCCGTCGCCTCGTTGCTGGGAATGGCCATGTTCGTGTGGCCGTTGCTGGTGCGCGTGCCAGAGGGAACGGTCCGGATCGACCCACCGTTCATCCTGCTGGCGCTCCTGCCGCTGGTGGTTCTGGTGGTGGTCGCCGAGATGTCCGAGGACGGCATCGACTCCAAGGCGCTGGCGATGCTGGGTGTGCTGACTGCGATCAATGCGGCGCTCCGCGCGCTGGGGGCCGGCACCGCCGGCATCGAGGTCGTGTTCTTCCTGCTGATCCTGAGCGGACGGGTGTTCGGGCCGGGCTTCGGCTACCTGCTGGGTTGCACGTCGTTGTTCGCGTCGGCGCTGCTGACGTCCGGTGTCGGCCCGTGGCTGCCGTTTCAGATGATGGCTGCAGCCTGGATCGGGCTCGGCGCGGGCCTGTTGCCGCGGCGCGTGTCCGGCCGGACTGAGATCGCGATGCTGGTGATCTACGGGATCGTCTGTGCCTACCTGTTCGGCGCGCTGATGAACATGTCCTCGTGGCCGTTCGTGGCCGGCATCGCGCTGCCGGGCCACGAGGGCTCCCTGTCGTACGTGCCTGGCGACGCAGTGCTCGACAATCTGCACCGCTTCGGCATCTACACGCTGCTGACGTCCACGGGCGGATGGGACACCGGCCGCGCGATCACCAATTCCATCGCGATCATCGTGCTGGGCCCGGCGATCCTGGCCACCTTGCGGCGCGCGTCGCGTCGAGCCCGGTGGGTCACCCCCGTCGGACAGTAGGCTGGACTGCGTGACCGACCTCCCGTGGGATCCGATCGCCGAAGCTCGGCAGAACTGGCGTGAGCATGGCTGGGAGGACGCCGCCGACGGAATGGCGGCGATCACCTCGATCACCCGGGTGCACCAGCTGCTGATGGCCCGTATCGACGCCGCGTTGAAGCCGCACGGGGTGTCATTCGCGCGTTTTGAGATGCTGCGGCTGCTGGCCTTCGCGCAGCACGGCCGTCTGCCGATGAGCCGGGCACGGACGTTGTTGCAGGTCCACCCCGCCAGCGTCACCAACATCGTCGACCGGCTCGCGACCGATGGTCTGGTGCACCGAGAAGCCCACCCCGAGGACGGCCGGTCTGTGGTGCTGGTCCTCACCGATGCTGGCGCCAGGTTGGTCGAGCAGGCCACGATCGATCTGAACCGTGATGTGTTTGAGAGCCCGGGGTTCGACTCCGACGAGATCGCTCAGGTCACGCGAGTTCTGGCGGGATTTCGTGAACGGGCGGGCGACTTCCGCACCGCCACTCCGCCCGATCCGCTGTAGCTCTACTGGTCGCCGGAGGCTTTGCGCACTCGGTTGATGATGCCGGAGAAGTCGAGCTGGGCTCCGTCGCCGTCGGCGAACTCGCGGTAGATCTCCTGCACCAGGCGACCCACCTGGGTGTCGGTGCCGGTCAGCTCGGCGGCCTGCATGGCCAGACCCAGATCCTTGGCCATCAGCGGCGAGGCGAAGCCGGGCTTGAAGTCCCGATTCGCCGGGCTGGTGGGCACTGGCCCGGGGACGGGACAGTTGGTGGTCAGCGCCCAGCACTGGCCGGTGGCAGCCGAGGTGACGTCGAAGATCGTCTGGTCGGTCAGGCCGAGCTTCTCGCCCAGCACGAACGCCTCGCTGACGCCGACCATGGAGATGGCGAGCATCAGGTTGTTGCAGACCTTGGCGGCCTGACCAGCGCCGGAGTCGCCGCAGTGCACGACCTTGCCGGCCATGGGATCGAGCACCGCAGTGATCTCGGGAAGATCCTGGGCGTCGGCTCCGACCATGAAGGCGAGCGTGCCGGCTTCGGCGCCCACGACGCCGCCGGAAACCGGGGCGTCTGCCGCGCGGAGGCCCGCATGCGTGGCGCGATCTGCCGCCGAGCGAGCGTCGTCGACGGCAATGGTGGACGAGTCGATCATCAGCGTGCCGGGTGCGAGGTGCTCGAGCACCTCGTCGTAGACGGCGTGCACCAGGGCCCCGCTGGGGAGCATCGTGATGACGACGTCGGCGTCCTCGACGGCAGCAACAGCAGAGGCGACGACGGGCACACCCGCCGCCTCGGCGGGCCCGGGGTTCAGGTCGAAGCCGGCCACGGTGTGCCCGGCCGCGATGAGGTTGGCGGCCATCGGCGCGCCCATGTTGCCCAGTCCGATGAAGGCGATCGTGGTCATGCTGACTCCCGTGTGTCGTGGTGGTGCAGGCCGAGCTCACGATCGCCGAGAGGGGCGAAGCAGGCATCGATGGCTGCGAGGTCGAGATCTTCGACGGTGGGCGGATCCCACCGCGGTGTACGGTCCTTGTCGATCACCTGCGCGCGCACGCCCTCGACGAAGTCGGCTCGTTGCTGCAGTCTGATGGCGAGCCGCAGGTCTTGGTCGAGCGTCTGGCGCAGGCCGTCGAAGGTGGCTGCTTGGCGCAGCGACCGCAGGGCGACAGCGCACGACATGGGGCAGTGCCGCCGGACCCTCGTGGCGACCTCGGGCCGGGACACCTCCAGCCGCTGGATGATGGTGAGGAGGTCGTCACCGGCATAGGCGTGGTCGATCCACTCGCGGTCAGCGAGCAACGGGGCCCTCGGCGGCGTGGTGGCGGTCTGCGCCAGGGCTGTGGCGACGTCGGTGGTCTCCAGTGCGGACACCAGGTCGGCGATCCGGTCCGTCGGCACGAAGTGATCGGCCATGCCGATGGCGATCGCGTCACCTGCGCCGATGGATCCGGCGGTCAACGCCAGAT
>NZ_JBAVCB010000207.1:0-22576 GCF_049586495.1 Aeromicrobium sp.
GATGGACACCTGCCCCAAGATCGAGTGGAGCCATCGCGCGAGGTGAGATCCCCCGCTGCGGCAAGGACGAACGGCCTCCCATCTGGAAGGCCGTTCGTGCGGTACACCCCCCCGGACTCGAACCGGGAACCCGCTGATTAAGAGTCAGCTGCTCTACCAATTGAGCTAAGGGTGCTTGCGTGAAAACTTTATCACCAGCATCCCGTGGAGCGAAAATCAGTGCTGCTGGGCGGCAAGGAAGTCCAGCAGTGCATGGGCGGCGTTGTGGCCGCCGAGGCCACTCACTGCGCCACCTCGGCGCGCTCCGGACCCGCACATCAGGATCCGCGGGTGGTCGGTGTCGACACCCCAGCGCTCGGCGGGCAGCGTCGCGGTCTCGGCGTCGGCAAGCCATGGCCACTGCAGGTCGCCGTGGAAGATGTGTCCGCCGGGCATGCCCAGGGCGGCCTCGATGTCTCGGGGCGACTTGCGCTCCACTCCGAGGATCAGCGGCTCGATCGGCTCGGCAAGGTGCTCGTTCAGCGCCGCGATCATGCGGGCCAGCGCCTCGTCGGCGGCTGCGTCGTCGGGCAGCACCTCGTAGGGGGTGTGCAGGCCGAAGTAGGTGAGCGTCTGCGCCTCGGTGGCGGCCAGATCGGGACCGAGGATCGACCGGTCGGTCAGCGTGTGGCAGTACAGCTCGCCCGCGGCGCGCTCGGGCAGCGCGCCGTGCGCCGCCTGGTGCCAGCCCGACTCCAGCTCGGTCATCGTCTCGCCGACGTTGAAGGTGCCGGCGAAGGCGATGGCTGGGTCGACACCCGACTTCAGGGCGGGAAGTCGAGACAACAGCAGGTTGACCTTGAGCTGAGAGCCGGACGGCTTGATTCCGGGTTGGTGCCCTCGCATCAGGTCCAGCACGTACGGTGCAACGCCGCTGAGCAGCCAGTCGGCGTGGATCGCGAAGTCGTCGCCGCGCACCGTGACGTGATCGTCCCGCGCCTCGACCTCGGTGACGCGAGCATGGGTCCGGATCGTCACTCCGGACTCGCGAGCCACCCGTTCCAGCTCTCCCGTGACGGCACCCATGCCGCCGACCGGCACGCGCCACTCGCCGGTGCCGTTGCCGATCAGGTGGTACAAGAAGCAGCGGTTCTGAATCAGGGTCGGATCGTGCAGCGACGCGAAGGTACCGATCAGGGCGTCGGTGCCGACGACCCCGCGCACCAGGTCGTGGGTGAAGCGACGTTCGATGGCTGTGCCGAGTGGATGGTCGACCACATCGGCCCAGATCGTCGGGTCGACGGCAGCACGCACGGTGGCCGCGCGGGGGAGCGGAGACAGCAACGTCGGTGCAATCGCCGCCGCGATGGTGCCAACCTCGGCGTAGAAGCGTTGCCAGGCGGTGAACTCGGCGTGGGACCCGGTCAGGTCGCGAAAGGAGTCGCGGGTGGCGGGTCCTTCGACCGTCTCGACCAACAGGCCGCCACCGGCGTGCGGCGAGTACGAGGCGACGTCACGCGACAGCAGCTCGAGCTGGAGGCCGAGGTCGTCGATCAGGGACTGTGGCATCACGCTGACCAGGTAGGAGTACCGCGAGAGCAGGGCATCGTGGCCCTCGAAGGTCTGCGCGCTGATCGCTGCTCCGCCCACCTGGGACAGCTGCTCGACGATCTCGACCCCAAGGCCAGCTCTGGCGAGATAGATCGCTGCGACGAGCGCATTGTGGCCGCCGCCGACGATGACGACCTGCACGTCGGTCCCGCTGGAATCTGACATGGGGGGAGCCTATCGAGGGCGGCTCGCAGCACGGCAGATCGAGGGTGGGAATGAATGGACAATGATTGAACGTTGAACTATATTGAGATTACCAACGTAGGAGGAGCCGAGATGCCCGCCATCACCGTCGCCGACTGGACCGCGCTGCCGCGCGTGACCGCCGCAACAGCCCAGACCGAGGACCGCGCCGTGGTCAGCATCACGACCGCACCGCAGGGGTATGAAGGGGAGGGCTTTCCGGTGCGCCGCGCTTTCGCCGGTGTTGATCCGGCACGCCTGGATCCCTTCATCCATCTCGACCAGATGGGCGAGGTCGAGTACGCGCCCGGCGAGCCGAAGGGGACTCCGTGGCACCCGCACCGTGGCTTCGAGACCGTGACCTACATGATCGACGGCGTCATGGACCATCAGGACAGTCACGGCGGTGGCGGCTCGATCACCGACGGCGACACGCAGTGGATGACCGCGGGCAGTGGACTGCTGCACATCGAGACGCCGCCTGAGTGGCTCGTCCGGTCCGGGGGCCTCTTCCACGGCCTGCAGCTGTGGGTCAACCTGCCGCGAGCTGACAAGTGGAAGCCCCCGGCCTACCAAGACATCCGCGGGAGCGACGTCGGACTGGCTTCGAGCCCGGACGGCGGGGCACTGCTCCGCGTCATCGCGGGCGAGGTCGACGGCGTGACGGGTCCCGGCAGCACCCACACACCGATGGCGATGGTGCACGCCACGCTCGCACCGGGTGCCGAGCTGGTCGTGCCGTGGCGCACGGACTTCAATGCGCTCGTCTACGTCATGGGCGGCGATGGATACGTCGGACACGACCGTCGACCGATCCACACCGGACAGCTGGCCGTGCTGGGTCACGGAGAGAGCATCACGGTGGGCGCTTCCAGTGGTCAGGAGTCGCGGCACGCGTCGCTCGACGTCGTCGTGCTGGGAGGACTGCCGATCCGCGAGCCGATCGCCTGGGCCGGTCCGTTCGTGATGAACACCAAGGCTGAGGTCATGCAGGCGTTCGAGGACTTCCAGAAGGGCCGCCTCGGCACCATCCCGACCCAGAAGATTCCGCATGGTGACGTCAGCGGCGAGATCAGATGACGCACCTCGTTGCGACACCATTCGACCGAGGCTGATTGACTGAACGCATGCGATCGGTTGCTCTGTCCCCGCAATCTCGTCAGGCCGCCCTCGACTCGATGGAGATCGAGCAGCTCGACGTGCTCGTCATCGGCGCGGGGGTGGTTGGCGGCGGTGCTGCCCTCGACGCTGCCACCCGAGGCCTTTCCGTGGGCCTGGTCGAGGCGCGCGACTTCGCGTCCGGCACGTCGAGCCGGTCCAGCAAGCTGATCCACGGCGGCCTGCGCTACCTGGAGATGCTCGACTTCCGCCTCGTCGCCGAGGCATTGGCCGAGCGCAGTCTGCTGCTCGACAAGCTCGCCCCTCACTTGGTGCATCCGATCCCGTTTCTGTATCCGCTGAAGCATCGGGTCTGGGAGCGGGTCTACGCCGGCGCCGGCGTCGCCCTGTACGACTCGATGGCCGCCCTGTCGGGTCGATCCCGCGGCGTGCCGCACCACCGCCACCTGACCCGACGCGGCGCGCGCCGGCTGGTTCCAGCCCTCAAGCGAGACGCCCTCATCGGTGCCCTGCACTACTACGACGCGCAGGTCGACGACGCCCGCCACACGATGTTCCTGTCCCGCACCGCCGCCGCCTATGGCGCGCACGTGGCCAGCCGGACCCGCGTCATCGGCCTGCTGCGCGAGAGCGATCGCGTCGTCGGCGCGACTGTCAAGGACCTGGAGTCAGGTCGCGAGTTCGACGTTCGGGCTCGCCAAGTCGTCAACACCACCGGCGTCTGGACCGACGAGACCCAGGCGCTGGCCGGTGAGCGCGGGCAGTTTCACGTGCGCGCCAGCAAGGGCGTGCACCTCGTCGTCCCGCGCGACCGCATTCGGAGCGAGTCTGGCCTGATCCTGCGCGCCGGCAAGTCGGTGCTGTTCGTCATCCCGTGGGGCCGACACTGGATCATCGGCACCACCGACACGGACTGGTCGCTGTCCAAGGACCACCCAGCCGCCAGCCGCAGCGACATCGACTACCTCCTCAATCACATCAACGCCGTGCTGGTCGAGCCGCTGACCCACGACGACGTCGAAGGCGTGTTCGCCGGTCTGCGGCCATTGCTGCACGGCGAGGACGACGCCACCAGCCAGTTGTCGCGCGAGCACGCCGTGGCGACCAGCGTCAAGGGGCTCGTCGTCGTCGCTGGTGGCAAGTACACGACCTACCGGATCATGGCAAAGGATGCAGTCGACGCGGCTGTGCACGCCATGTCCAGCCACCTGGACCGCATGGTGCCGCCATCGTGCACCGAGGACGTACCGCTGCTGGGCGCCGACGGCTACGACGCGGTCTGGAATCAGCGCCATCTGCTGGCGTCGGCGAGCGGGCTCGGCATCGGCCGCATCGAGCACCTGCTGAAGCGCTATGGATCGTTGGCTCATGAGGTGCTCGACCTCATCGCCGAGCAGAAGGACCTCGGCGATCCGCTGACCGGTGCCGACGATTATCTGCGCGCCGAGGTGGTCTACGCGACGACCCACGAGGGCGCGCGGCATCTCGAGGACACGATCGCCCGCCGCACGCGGATCTCGATCGAGACCTTCGACCGCGGCACCGTCGTCGCCGAGGAGGTCGCGACCCTGATGGGCGAGGTGCTCGGCTGGACCCCTGAGCAGCAAGCCAACGAGGTCAATCACTATCTCAAGCGCGTCGAAGCTGAGCGTGAGAGCCAGACCATGCCGGACGACGAGACGGCAGACGCTGCGCGCATGGGCGCCGGTGACGTCGTGCCGGTGTCGGTCACCGCGTGAGGTCCACCCGATGAAGCGACGCGCCGAACCGGTAGAGACTGTTGCCGACTACGACGTCAGATCGCCGGCGGTCCGGACCGTCATCACGGTGGCCAGCACGTTGGTGGCGGTGTCGGCGCTCGCGGCGATGGTGCTCGGCGCCTCGATCCTGACGCGTGACACCCGCGTGGCCACGAGTCAGGTCGATCTTGGCGAGGTCGCCCAGCTGGTCGTCACAGCGACTGATGCAGACATCCGCATCGTCGAGGGCGATCCCGACCTGCTGACCATCACGTCCAGCATCACCAGCGGCCTGCGCAAGACCGACTATCAGGTCGGGCGGCGAGACGACGAGATCAAGATCGTCAGCGTGTGTCAGGCCTGGCTCAACCCGGGGTGCGGCGTGGCCACGACCCTGCAGGTGCCGCCCGGCCTCCCTTTGGTCATCCGCACCACGGACGGCAACGTGCGAGCGGTGTCCATCTCCAAGGGCGTTCTCACCGTCAGCACCACCAGCGGAGACGTCAAGGCCACGGGGCTGGGTGTCGACGAATTCCAGGTCGAGACGGCCATGGGTGGGATCGAAGCCGACTTCGCGACCCAGCCGTTCGGGTTCAAGGCCACCACCAGCAGCGGCAACGTGCGGGCGATGATCCCCTCAGGGGATCGTTCCTACGGCGTGACGACCAAGACGGGCAGCGGCCAGGTGCGATCACAGCTCACGTCCGACTCGGACGGCGACGGGTTCGTCCGCGTGACCACCGGCAGCGGCGACATCACCCTGACCACCAGCTAGGGGCGCACGACTGCCGAAAGCACACGCCCGATGGCCAACCACGCCACCGCGGCGATGCCCCAGTTGACCAACGCATTGCGGGTCTCGGCGCTGTCGCCGTTGAAGTCGAAGACGCCATTGGTTCGGCTGAAGGGGCCGTCGAACGTGTTGGCCACACCGGTGACGAGCTCGATCAGCACGTTGTCGCCGTTGACGCTGTTGCGGGCTGCAACGGCGATGGCAGCGATCGCGGTCATGACAGCGATGAGCGTGCACACCACCTGCAGCACGCGCGCGGCGCTCTTGCGTAGTTGGACGGTCTGCTGGGAGTGCTTCGGCTCGGCCATGCGCCGAGCCTAGCCCGATCACACGGCGATCGGCCCCCCATCCGGCGATCATGCCGGTCGGAGGGCCGATCCGTGGGGTGAACGACGGGACTTGAACCCGCGACCACCGGCACCACAAGCCGGTGCTCTACCAACTGAGCTACGCCCACCACGCGTACCAGGTTGTGCCCGGCACGGCGACATCAAGTCTACCGCAACCGCGGGAGGTGTCAGACCTGCCCCGTCAGCGAGCCGGCGACCTCGGTCGCGATGGCCTTGGCAGCCTCGGAGTCGAGGCCCGGCGCGGGCTGGAACACCGCGCGGCGGTAGTACCTCAGTTCCTCGATGCTCTCCTGGATGTCGACCAGCGCACGGTGGTTGCCCGCCTTGGCCGGAGCTGCGAAATAGGCCCGCGGGAACCACTGACGAGCCAGCTCCTTGATGGAGGAGACGTCAATGACGCGATAGTGCAGCCAGCTTTCGAGCCCCAGCATGTCGCGCGCCAAAAATGCGCGGTCCGTGCCGATCGTGTTTCCCGCCATGGGCGCCTTGCCGGGCTCTGGCACGTGCTCACGTACGTAGGTCAGCACCTGCTCCTCCGCGTCGGCGAGCGTCAGGCCGGAGTCGAGCTCGGTGATCAGGTCTGACGTGGTGTGCATGGCGCGCACGAAGTCATTCATCTGTTCCAGAGCCTGCTGTGGCGGTCTGATGACCAGATCCACGCCGTCTCCGAGGACGTTGAGCTCGTAGTCGGTCACGAGAGCGGCCACCTCGACGAGCGCATCATGCTCGAGGGAGAGTCCGGTCATCTCGCAGTCGATCCACACCAGCTTGTCATTCACCCGAGGAACCCTAGTACGCCACGCACAGAGGCGTTGACCCACGGCCGGTAGGCTCGGCGACGGAACCCCCAGCACGAAAAACCCAGCGCTGGAACCAACGGACCGACCTCGACGTTGTTGTCCGTGGTGCCCCACCCAGACCAGGAGACCTCAGAGTGGCCAACGACCGCCAGCAACGAGCCGCCCGCGCCGAGCAGATGCGCAAGGAGCGGGAGAAAGCCGACAAGCGTCAGCGCAACCTGATCTCGGTGGGCATCGTCGCCGTCGTCCTGATCCTGGTCGTCGTGGCCGGGGTGGCCATCAAGAGCGTCAGCGACAGCAACGCCAAGGACACCGCGCTCAACACGCCGGCCAATGTCACCGACGACTACGGCATCGTCTACGACGCCGCCGCTGCCGGCGGCGAGCCGGCCGACGATCCTGTCTCGGTCGAGCTGTACGAGGACTTCCAGTGCCCCGGCTGCCGTTCGTTCGAGGCCACCAGCGGTGAGTTCCTCAAGGAGCAGGTCAAATCCGGCGCCATCACCATCACCTACCGACCGTTCTCGTTCCTGGACGAGCTCGGCGGCAGCCCGAACCGGTACTCGCATCGCGCCACCAACTTCGCGCTGTGCGCGCTCGACGCGGGCGGCCCCGCGGACTACCAGAAGGTGCACGACTACCTGTACCTGAACCAGCCCGAGGAGGGCACCCCCGGTGCAGAAGACGCTGAACTGATCGAGGCCGCGAAGACCCTCGGTCTGTCCGGACTTGACTCGTGCATCAAGACCGAGAAGTTCAACCGCTGGATCGACGATGCCAAGGAAGCCGGCACGAAGAACGGTGTCACCGGCACGCCGACGATCTACGTGGCCGGCGAGGTCGTCGAGAACCCGACACCGGACGTCCTGCAGAAGGCCATCGACGCCGGCGCCAAGGGCTGAGTCACCGAATTCACTGCGGGACGATCACGAAGTCACCGGCCGCGGCGGCAGTTGTTGCTGCTGGCTTGTTGCTCTTTGCCTGCACAGGAGGGCTGCGTGGTCGAGAAGGTCGACGTGGTCGACGACTGCCCCGAACAAGTACAGATGCGCGACGACATCCGAGCCGGCCCGGCAGTCTGAGGCGTGTCAGACCAGGTGGCCGAGAAACACTCCTACCGAGGCGAGTCCGACACAGCCGACCATCATCGCAATCGCCGTGAGCATGCCGTCGATGCGGCGTCCGCTGAGAATTCGACGCGCCACCTCGACCGAGGCTGAGCTGAACGTGGTGTAACCACCGAGCAGACCCGCGCCCAGGACGGTCAGGGTGTCGGCTCCGGCGGACGCCCCGACCAGCAGTCCGATCAGGAGCGATCCGGTCAGATTGACCGCAAGCGTGGCATGGGGGAGTCGCGACGTGGTGGGTGACGACAGTGCGAGGTCCACGCCGTATCGGGCGGCCGCACCGAGGCCTCCTGCGAGAGCCACCAGCACCAGGGTCATGCGATCTGCCGCCGACCGAGCAGCATGCCAGCGACGGCTGCCACGATGCCCAGCGTGACCGTGATCGGCGGGTACAGCACTGCCAGGACGAGGCGGTCGTCGCGGAACAGCCGGTCGGTCTCGATCGCGAAGGCGCTGTAGGTGGTGAAGCCGCCGAGCAACCCGGTGCCGAGGAGCAGGCGACCATCATGGTCGGGCCGCGTCATCCGCACGACCACCAGGCCGAGAGCCAACGAGCCGACGATGTTCACGACGAACGTCGGCCAGGGCCAGACTGATGACGAAGCGGCCCACGACTCAGCGACTCCATGCCGACCAAGGGTGCCGACGGCTCCTCCGACCAGGACCAGCGCGGCGGATCGGGCGTGTGACATGCCGCCATTCTCGCGGGTGGCTCAGACCTCGCGCAGCAGGGTCGTGGCGATGATCACCATCAGCGCGGCGATGAAGGTGTCGAGCACTCGCCACGCGAGAGGCCGAGCGAAGAGTGGCTGGAGCAGGCGTGCGCCGAATCCAAGCGCCGAGAACCACACCACGCTGCCGACCATCGCACCGAAGCCGAACCACCAACGGTCGGCCTCGTGAGACCGAGCCACCGAACCGAGCAGCAACACCGTGTCGAGATACACGTGCGGGTTCAGCCAGGTCAGCGCGAGCGCCGTCGTCGCCGCTCGACGGGCCGTGATGACGGGTCCAGCGTCGCTGGCGGGGTCGAGCACCTGGGGGTGCATCGCCCGGCGGACGGCGACGAACGCGTATCCGAGCAGAAACACGGCGCCGACGACCCTCATGACGTCGAGCGCGCGAGGCGCTGCGTCGATGATGGCGCCGAGTCCGCCCACTCCGGCGATGATGAGCAGGGCGTCGGACGCTGCGCAAATTCCGACCACGATGGCCACGTGTTCGCGGCGCAGCCCCTGACGCAACACGTAGGCGTTCTGGGCGCCGATGACGACGATCAGGGTGATCCCGAAGCCGAAGCCGGTGAGGGTGGTCAGCAACGGGGCCACGAGCGCACCTCTGTGCCTCGATGAGCTCCCCGACGACAGCCACGCACCGGTGAGCCTTCTCCTGCTACCAGCCGCACATGATGGTGAATGGTGATGAAGTCCCCTCAGAAGAACACGATGCCGGCATGACCCGCTGTGCAGCACACAGGTGAGTCACGGGGTGCGCCCGGCAGGACTCGAACCTGCGACCTAGAGATTAGAAGGCTCTTGCTCTATCCACCTGAGCTACGGGCGCGCCTGACCAGCGTATCTGTCGTGGCTGTCGCTACGATCCCCTACGCTGGCCGCGTGAGTGACGCGTCGACGACTTCCGCTGCCAAGCCGGTGGTCCCGCCCGGCCCTCTCCCGGTCTACACCGAAGCATTTCGTCAGCGTGGGCGCCGGTGGTGGATCGCTGCCGTCGTCGTGGTCAGCGTCCTCGGCGTCGTGGGGGTGGTCGCCATCTCCCTGGGGGCAGAGGACGTCACCGGTGCAAGCGTTTCCATCGGCTACGCGCTGATCCCACTGCCTCTGCTGTGGCTCGCCTACTGGTGGCTCGACCGGTACGAACCCGAGCCGCGTCGTTACAAGTTCGCCGCCTTCGTGTGGGGTGGTGTCGTGGCGGTCGCCATCGCGCTGGTGCTGCAGATCCTCATCCAGCAAGTGTTCGACCTCAGCGACGACGCCATGGCGTCGTTCATCGCACCCATCACCGAGGAGCCCGCCAAGTGCTTGTTCTTGGTGGTGATCTTCCTGCGGGCTCGGCGCGTGATCGACGGAATGCTCGACGGGTTGATCCTCGCGGGGTTGGTGGGCATCGGTTTCGCCTTCGTCGAGAACATTGGCTACTACGCGTTCACCTACCTCGGCTCTCCTGAGACTCCCATCGCTGGTGTGCAGGGGGCCACCGTGACGTTTGTGGTCCGCGGCGTCTTCAGCCCGCTGGCCCACCCCTTGTTCACCTCGGCCTTCGGCATCGCAATGGGCCTTGCCGTGACTCGGAAGTCGCGGTGGACCAAGGCCGCTTTGTTGGTGATGGGGCTCTTCGCCAGCATCCTGATGCACGCCCTGTGGAACGGTTCGTTGAGCTACGGCGGGGGTATGGGCTTCATCCTGGTCTACTTGGCGCTCGGACTGCTGTTGGCGGTGCTGGCAACGATCGCCATCGTCGTCCGCGTACGACAGGTGCGCACGCTGGAGCAGTCGCTGTCGTACGTGGCTGAGCGGGGCTGGATCCACCCGGCCGAGATCCCCTACCTCTCACGGTTTGCGTACCGCAGAACCGCCCGCCGGTACGCACGGTCCCAGCACGGCAGGACCACGGCCAAGGCCGTCACGCGGTATCAACAGCTCGCCACCGAGATGGCGTTTCTGCACCACCGCGTCATGACCGGCGCCACCATCCCCCACGGCGTGGAGCGCACCTTCGCGCTGCTCGACGCGATGCACGAGGTCCGGCCATTTGTCCGCCTGCCACCTGCGCTCACTCCGCTGAATCGGCCCTGAACGCCTCGCGCGGCAAATTGTGGCCCCACGCATGTGTCGGGAACCCGGGTCCGGTCCACACGTCGACTAGCCTGATGAGCGTGACATCGACGGGAAGCGGAGACGGATCGGGCGCACACAAGACCCACGCCTCAGCCGAGCTGCTGGCTGCCATGGGCGACCTGCTGGCCTCCGTTCGCGCTGCGTTGCTCGACTACGACACGCCGTCGACCGCCGCGGCCGTCACCACGCGCACCGAGGTGGCCGACCAGCTCTCCGACTACATCTTGCCGCGACTGGTCCAGCTGGACGCCCCGCTGCTCACCGTCGTTGGCGGATCGACTGGTGCCGGCAAGTCCACCTTGGTCAATTCACTCGTCGGGCAGGTCGTCACCGAGGCTGGAGTGCTTCGGCCCACGACACGGTCACCGGTTCTGGTGCATCACCCCGAGGACGAGCAGTGGTTTGGGCGCGAGCGACTGCTGCCCGATCTCGACCGGGTGGACGAGGGCTCAGCCTTCGGCCTGCGCCTCGTCTGCACAGACAAGATCCCCAAGGGCCTGGCCGTGCTGGACGCCCCCGACGTCGACTCGATCGACCAGAGCAACCGCGATCTCGCTGCGCAGCTGCTCGCGGCCGCCGACCTGTGGCTGTTCGTCACGTCGGCTGCCCGGTACGCCGACCAGGTCCCGTGGGACTACCTGCGCCGCGCCAGCGAGCGCGCCACCTCAGTCGCCGTGGTCCTCGATCGCACGGCGGCGGACGCGATCGTTGAGGTCCGCGGACATCTGGCGCGCATGATGACCTCACGGGGATTGTCGGACTCACCTCTGTTCTCCGTGCCGGAGTCCGACGTGGACTCAGACGGCCGGCTCAATCCGGCACTGGTCGCGCCGATCACCGGCTGGTTGCACGACCTGGCCGCCGACCCAGCTGCCCGGCGCCTGGTCGTCGGTCGCACGCTCGATGGCGCTGTGCGCCACATCGTGCTGCGCAGCCACGACATCGCCGATGCCATGGACGACCAGCTCGAGGTCGCCGAGGAGCTGCAGTCCGGGGTGGACGCCAGCTACCGCGATGGTCTCGAGCACGTGGTCGCGCAGACCGCCGACGGCACCTTGATGACCGGTGAGGTCATGGCGCGCTGGCAGGAGTTCATCGCCGCGGGCGACCTGGTCAAGTCGATCGAGAAGACCGGTGGTGGCCTGCGCGAGCGATTCTCCTCGAGCATCTCGGGCCAGGGTGTCAAAGGCGCTGACGTGGTGGCTGCGGTCGAGAACGCGCTCACCTCGTTGCTGGTCGATCGCGCCGACGCGGCGGCCGAGCAGATCACGTCTCTGTGGTCCGACATCGCGTCAGGCAGATCACGACTGGACTTGTTGACGGGGGGCGATCGTGCCTCGGCCGACCTCCGCAAGAATGCCGAACGTCTGGTGGAGCAGTGGCGTTCTGACGTCACCGACCGGGCTCGTGCGGCCGCGCCGGCCGACAGCTCGGTCAAGGTCGACGGGGGCATCACGGCCGCGCTGCTCACCGAGACGCTGGTGCTGGTAGCCGGCGACCTCGATCGCCTGTCGGCGGCGGGC
The DNA here is from genome assembly GCF_049586495.1 of Aeromicrobium sp. Lineage (GTDB taxonomy): Bacteria > Actinomycetota > Actinomycetes > Propionibacteriales > Nocardioidaceae > Aeromicrobium. Next base: position 12,080 of record NZ_JBAVCB010000207.1, read on the forward strand.
CGAGGCGTTCTGGACGTGGTGTTCGGTGTCGAAAGGGTCAGCTCCATGGTCGAACAGGCCCACGAGGACCTCGTGGCGCGCGCCACCGAGTTGTTCGCCGGGGAGCAGAGGCGCTTCGCCGACTTGTTCGTCGGCCCAGATCTCGTGCGCGAGAGTCAACGTGACGTGCGCGATGCCGCCCGGAAGGCGGAGTCGGCTCGCCACATGGACTTCCTGAACGGCCAGATCACGGTATGAGCGAGGTACCTGAGGTCGTCGCCGCTCCAGCGGTCGCACCGCCGCCGATGTCCGATGGATTCGGACGGCGCATCGACGGGTTGGAGCGCATGGTCACGGCTGTCCGCGGTCGGGTCGACGCCGATGTTCTTGCACCGGCCGAGGCCCTCACCGCCCGGGTGGCAGAACGGTTGAAGCTGTCAGGTGAACACACCATCGTGGCATTGGCTGGCGCCACCGGATCGGGAAAGTCATCGCTGTTCAACGCCCTGACAGACATGGAGCTGGCGGGCACTGGCGTCCGTCGTCCGACCACGTCGTGGGCACTGGCCTGCGCCTGGGGACCCGATGGCGCCGACGAGCTGCTGGCGTGGATGGGAATACCCGCTCGTCACCAGGTGTCTCGGATGAGCATGCTCGACAGGTCGTCCAAGGACACCAGCCTCGAGGGACTGGTTCTGCTCGACCTGCCTGACCACGACTCCACCGAGGTCGCACACCACGTGGAGATGGACCGCTTGGTGCAGTACTCCGACATGTTGGTCTGGGTCCTCGATCCGCAGAAGTATGCCGATGCCGCCATCCATGATCGCTACATCCGACCCATGGCTGCCTTCAGTGAGGTCACGCTCGTCGTCCTCAACCAGATCGACAAGGTGCCGTACGAGATGCGCGCCACGGCTCTTGCTGACGTGCGGCGCCTGGTGGAGCAGGACGGGTTGACCAACGTCAAGGTGCTGGGCGTGTCCGCCACTCGTGGGGATGGAATCGAGGAGCTCAAGCGCGAGCTCGCCAGCCGCATTCGTTCCAAGGCTGCCGCCAAGTCGCGGTTGATGGCCGACATCCAGGCGGCGGTCGACACGGTCGCGCGCGTAGCCGGATCCTCTCCTGCTGCCGAGCTGACACCCCAGGTGCGCCAGCGGTTCGTCGACGAGCTGGCTGAGTGCGCTGGCGTTCCACAGATCACCACGGCCATTCGCACCTCGACCCGTCGCCGCACCAGGCAACGGACGGGCTGGCCGATCGCTCGTTGGGTGGGGCGTCTGCGCAAGGACCGTTCGGAGGATCTCGGCCTCGGCGAGGAGTACACGGCTGCGGCCCTGGCCGACGCGGTGGTGCCTGAGGTCGGACCGGTGCAGCGGGCCAGCACCGAGCTGGTGGTTCGCCAGATGGTCGATGGGCTGTCCGAGTCGTTGGCGCGTCCGTGGCGCCGGGCGATTCGAGCCGCGGCGGGTGCTGATGGCGACGTCGCAACGGCACTCGACCACGCGATGCGCGACACCAACATCAAGGTGGCCCGCGTTCCGGTGTGGGCCCGTGCGGTGCACCTGGTGCAGTGGCTTCTGCTGCTGGGCGCCGTGGCCGCCGGTCTGTACGCCGCCGTCCGTGCACTCCAGCCGCGTGTCGACCTTCCCTTCGACGTCCCGGACTACGCCGAAGTCGGCGGTGTCCCGCTGGCTGCGGTCGTCGGGGTCGGTTGCCTCGTCGCCGGAATCGTCGTGGGCCTCGCCTCGCGCGTGTTCTCGTGGCTGTCGGGCCGGCGCAAGGCCCATCGGGCCGACGCGGTGCTGCGCGCATCCATCTCGCAGGTCGCCGACGAACAGGTCATCCAGCCGGTCGAGCGGACGCTCGGGGAGTACGTCACCTACCGCGAAGGCCTGCTCGCCGCACAGGGCTGAACACGGCCGCTGACAGGGCGCTCGATAGGCTGAACGGCATGGCTGACTACGTCCTCTCGCTGCAAAATGTCCGCAAGGCCCACGGCGACAAGGTGGTGCTCGACAATGTCACCCTGTCCTTCCTGCATGGCGCGAAGATCGGCGTCGTGGGGCCCAACGGGATGGGCAAGTCCTCGCTGCTGAAGCTGATGGCCGGGCTCGACCACCCGAACAACGGCGAGCTGGTGCGCGATCCCGACGCGACCGTCGGCATGCTCCAGCAGGAGCCACCGCTGACCGAGGGCAAGACGGTGCTGGAGAACGTCGAGGAAGCCGTCGCTGAGATCAAGGGCAAGCTGGACCGCTTCAACAAGATCAGCGAAGAACTGGCTGAGCCGGACGCCGACTACGACACGCTGTTGGCCGAGATGGGCGAGCTGCAGACGGACCTCGACACCCACAACGCGTGGGAGCTGGACTCCCGGCTCGACCAGGCCATGGATGCGCTGCGCTGTCCTCCCGCAGACGAGATGGTCGATCACCTGTCCGGTGGTGAGCGTCGCCGGGTCGCGCTGTGCAAGCTGCTGTTGCAGCAACCCGACCTGCTGCTGCTCGATGAGCCGACCAACCACTTGGACGCCGAGAGCGTGCAGTGGCTCGAGGGGCACCTGAAGAACTACCCCGGAGCCGTCCTCGCCGTCACGCACGACCGGTACTTCCTCGACAACGTGGCTGAGTGGATCGCCGAGGTCGACCGCGGCCAGATCCACGGGTACGAGGGCAACTACTCCACCTATCTGGAGACCAAGAAGGATCGACTCAAGATCGAGGGAAACAAGGACGCCAAGCGCGCCAAGATGCTCGAGCGCGAGCTGGCCTGGGTGCGTTCCAACGCCAAGGGACGCCAGACCAAGTCCAAGTCGCGTCTGGCGCGCTACGAGGAGCTGGCCGCCGAGGCCGAGAAGGCTCGCAAGATCGACACCTCCGAGATCAACATCCCGGCCGGCCCCCGACTCGGAGACGTGGTGCTCAATGCCAAGGGCCTCACCAAGGGCTTCGAAGGACGTCTGCTGTGGGACGACATCTCGTTCACGCTGCCGCGGGCTGGCATCGTCGGCGTCGTCGGACCCAATGGCGTGGGCAAGACCACGTTGTTTCGAATGATCATCGGTGACGAGACGCCCGACTCCGGCGCGCTCGACGTCGGCCAGACCGTCAAGATCAGCTATGCGGACCAGAACCGCGGTGAGATCGACGGGAGCAAGAACGTCTGGGAGGTCGTGTCCGAGGGGCTCGATTTCATCAAGGTGGCGAACTTCGAGATGAACAGCCGCGCTTACGTGGCGTCGTTCGGGTTCAAGGGTGCAGACCAGCAGAAGAAAGCTGCAGTGTTGTCTGGTGGCGAGCGCAATCGCCTCAACCTGGCGCTGACACTCAAGCAGGGCGGCAACATGCTGCTGCTTGATGAGCCGACCAACGACCTTGACGTCGAGACGCTGTCCTCGTTGGAGGATGCGCTGCTGGACTTCCCGGGCTGCGCCGTGGTGACGTCACACGATCGCTGGTTCCTTGACCGGATCGCCACCCACATCCTGGCGTGGGAGGGAACCGATGAGAACCCGGCGGAGTGGTTCTGGTTCGAGGGCAACTTCCAGTCCTACGAGGACAACAAGATCGAACGCCTGGGCGCCGAGGCCGCCCGACCTCACCGGGTCACCCACCGCCGCCTGACCCGCGACTGATTCCCCGATTTTTGCGGGAGTCAGGCGGGGAGGCGGGGGCAGTTGAGCGTTTCGAGGACGCGCGCGAAGACGCGACCGATGACCTCGAGTTCCTGGTCCGAGGACTGGGCGATCAGGAGTCGGTGCACACCCTCGACGTGGGTGTGTGAAGCCTCCCGCAGGGCCGCGTAGCCGGCGTCCGTCATGACAGCTGAGACGCCGCGGCCGTCATCGGAACATTGGCCTCGAGCCACATAACTGGCTTTCTCGAGTCGCGAGATGGTGTGCGTGATGCGGCTCCGAGAGTGCGACAAGGAGGCCGCCAGCTCGGCCATGCGGATCGCGTGGCCTTCCGCCTCGGAGAGGCGGACCAGGATCTCGTACTCGTGCAGGGAGATTCCGTGCATCTGACGAAGATCGCGGTCGAGCTGATCGATCAGGGCCGTCGTGCCGACCATGTAATCACGCCATGACACCTGCTGCGCGGGCGTCAGCCACGGGGTTTCGGTCGAGATCTCCATGAATCAAGACTAGCGGAATCGGCTGATTGTTGAAAGTTGAATCAAATAGTGTAGGATATTAGTTGAATCGTAAACGACCCCATTCTTCCAAGGAGCCCCCATGACTGCAGCACTGTCCGTCTCGACTGGAACCTGGACCATCGACCCGACGCACGCCGAGGTCGGGTTCTCGGTTCGTCACATCATGAGCAAGGTTCGCGGCAAGTTCGACACGTTCGAGTCGACGCTGGTCACAGCCGAAGACGTCGCATCGTCCACCGTGTCGGTCTCGGTCGACCTCAGCTCGGTCAACACCGGTACCGCCGACCGCGACCATCACTTGCGTTCTGGAGACTTCTTCGACGCCGAGACGCACCCGTCCATGACCTTCACCAGCACTGGCGTCGTCGCCCACGGCGACCACCTCGTCGTGACCGGCGACCTGACCGTCAAGGACGTCACGAAGTCGATCGACCTCGACGTCGAGCTGCTCGGCGAGGGCGGCGACCCGTGGGGGGGCACCCGCGTGGGCGTCGAAGCCACCGGGCAGATCAGCCGCAAGGAGTTCGGCATCGATTTCAACGTGCCGCTCGACGGCGACAAGGTCATGATCGGCGACAAGATCACCTTGTTGATCACCGCGGAGTACGTGCTGCAGCCCTGAGGCCAGCTGTCCTCTACGCGCTGGTCATGCGGACGGCCAGTCTGGCGTGCAGGTCGGCCAGACCCTCCCCGGTCCACGATCCGCCAGGCTCGAACCAGCGCACCAGATCGATGCCCAGCGACAACAGCGCGAAGGCAGTTCCCGGGATGTCATCGACCGCCAGAACGCCCTGATCGACACCTTCGGTCAGGGCGTTCTGCATGGTCTGTTCGATTTTGCGCCGGTAAGTCCCGATCTCGGCGCGGTGCTCGTCGGTCAGGGCGTGATACTCGTATTGCACGATCCGCCCCACGCGGCTGTGGTCCGCGTGCCACAGGCTGAAGTCGTGCACCATCTGGCGCACCCGCTCGGTGGGGGAATCCGTCGTCGCGGCCGCCTCGGTGATGATCCGCAGCGCGTGGGTGTGGCCGTCGAGGCTGACCCGGTAGAGCAGGCTCTCCTTGGAGTCGTGGTGCACGTAGACCGCTGCCGGACTCATGCCAGCGCGGGAGGCGATGTCGCGCGTCGTGGTAGCGGCAAAACCTTTCTCAGCGAACGCCTCGACGGCAGCGTCCAGCAGTCGCTCGCGGGCCGTGGGACCCCCGTTCGCCGTGAGTTCGGTCATGTTGACAGCATGGCGGAGCGACTGCATGCTAAGCAAGCGCTTAGTTGTACTTCGTGACCAGCCCACACAGAGAGCGAGCCATGCGCCGTTCGATCTTCGATCCTGACCACGAGGCCTTCCGTGCCTCGTGTGCGGCCTTCCTCACCACGTCCGTCGCTCCCCACCTCGAGAGCTTCATCGAGGACAAGGGTCTGCCGCGCGAGTACTGGCTCGAGGCCGGCAAGCAGGAACTGCTCGGACTCGAGATCCCCGAGGAGTTCGGCGGCGCGGGCGCCGAGGACTTCCGATTCAACGCGGTCTGGGCCGAGGAGCTGAGCAAGGTCAGTGCCGCCCTCGGATCGTGCACGGGCATCCACTGCGACATCGTCATGCCCTACCTGGTCGATCTCGGCACGGACGAGCAGAAGCAGCGCTGGTTGCCGGGCGCTGCGACCGGTGAGATCCTCACGGCCATCGCGATGACGGAGCCCGCCGGTGGTTCCGATCTTGCGGCGCTGAAGACCACGGCGGTCCGTGACGGCGACGACTGGGTCATCAACGGCTCGAAGACGTTCATCACCAATGGCTACTCCGCTGATCTGGTCATCACGGCGGTGCGCACCTCGCCCGACAAGGGCGCCAAGGGCATCACCCTGTTCGGCATCGAGGCCACCGACGAGGGCTTCAGTCGCGGTCGCAAGCTCGACAAGGTGGGCCAGAGCGAGTCCGACACCGCGGAACTGTTCTTCCAGGACGTGCGGGTCGGCCAGGACCGCGTCATCGGCGAGATCGACCGCGGATTCATCTACATGATGGAACGTCTTCCACAGGAGCGGCTGACCTGCGCGGTCAGCAACGTCGCCCATGCCAAGCAGATTCTCACCGAGACCATCCAGTACGCCCACGAGCGACGGGCCTTCGGCCAGTCCATCGGCGCCTTCCAGCACAACAAATTTCTCCTCGCCGAGCTGGTCACTGCGATCGAGGTCGCCGAAGCGTACGTCGACCAAGGGGTGCTGGCCCACACCGCAGGCGAATTCACCGCGATCGATGCCGCCAAGGCCAAGTGGTGGAGCTCGCAGGTGCAGAACGACGTGCTCGATCATTGCGTTCAGGTGCATGGCGGGTACGGATTCATGAACGAGTACCGTGTCGGGCGCGCCTGGCGCGATGCTCGGGTCAGCAAGATCTGGGCCGGCTCGAACGAGATCATGAAAGAGCTCATCGGCCGCGACCTGGGCTTCTAGACCACACTGCTGCACCGAAACCTCAACGGAAAGCTGGACACCATGCCTGAAGCAGTCATCGTTTCGACCGCTCGCTCACCCATTGGCCGCGCCTTCAAGGGGTCGCTCAAGGACATCCGTCCCGACGACCTCACGGTGCAGATGGTCCAGGCTGCACTCGCCAAGGTGCCCGGGCTGGATCCCAAGGACATCATCGACCTGCACCTGGGATGCGGTCAGCCGGCCGCCGAGTCGGGCTTCAACATGGCTCGCGTCGTGTCGGTGCTGGCTGGTTTCGACCACCTGCCCGGCGTCACGGTGAATCGCTATTGCTCGTCGAGCCTGCAGACCACCCGCATGGCGATGCACGCCATCAAGGCTGGCGAGGGCGATGTCTTCATCTCCGCCGGCGTGGAGACGGTCAGCCGCTTCACGAAGGGCAACGCCGACGGCATGCCGGACACCCAGAACCCGGTGTTCGACCCCGCCGTCGCCCGCACCGCCGAGCGCGCCGAAGGCGGTGCCGCCACGTGGAGTGATCCGCGTGAGGATGGCAACCTGCCTGACGCCTACATCGCGATGGGCCAGACGGCCGAGAACGTCGCGCAGAAGATCGGCATGAGCCGCCAGGAGCAGGACGAGTTCGGCGTGCGCAGCCAGAATCTCGCCGAAAAGGCACTGAATGACGGATTCTGGGCCAAGGACATCACGCCGGTCACGCTGCCCGACGGCACGACCGTCAGTCTCGATGACGGACCACGCGCTGGGGTCACGCTGGAGGCCGTGTCCGGGCTCAAGCCCGTGTTTCGGCCCGATGGCACCGTCACCGCCGGCAACTGCTGTGCGCTCAACGATGGTGCCGCCGCGGTCGTCATCATGAGCGATGCCAAGGCCAAGGAGCTCGGTCTCACCCCGCTGGCTCGCATCGTGTCCACCGGTGTCTCAGGCTTGTCGCCCGAGATCATGGGCTTGGGTCCGATCGAGGCGACGAAGCAGGCCCTCGGCCACGCCGGGATGGCGATCGACGACATCGACCTGTTCGAGATCAACGAGGCCTTCGCCGTGCAGGCCCTGGGTTCGGCTCAGGCGCTCGGCATCCCGATCGACAAGCTCAACGTGAACGGTGGCGCCATCGCTGTCGGCCACCCGTTCGGCATGACCGGAGCGCGCCTCACCAGCACGCTGATCAACTCGCTGCAGCATCACGACAAGCAGTTCGGCGTCGAGACGATGTGTGTCGGCGGCGGACAGGGCATGGCCATGGTGCTGGAGCGCCTGTCGTGACAGTGGGCGTCCACCGCGGCCGCGTCGCGATCGTCACTGGCGCGAGCCGGGGCATCGGCTTCGCCGTGGCCGAACGCCTCGTGGCCGAGGGGGGCCGGGTCTGCATCACGGCTCGCAAGCCCGACGCGCTCGCCGAGGCAGCCGAGAAGCTCGGCGGCCCCGAGCACGCCATCTTCGTGGCCGGCGCAGCCGATGATCTCGCGCACCAGGACGAGGTCATCGCCACCACGATCGACGCCTTCGGCGGCCTGGACCATCTCGTCAACAACACCGGCATCAATCCCGTCTACGGACGCATGATTGACGTCGACCTGACCGCGGCCTCCAAGATCTTCGAGGTCAACGTCGTGGCGGCCATCGGGTGGGCGCAGAAGGCGTACCGTGCCTCCTTGGAGACGAACGGCGGAGCGATCGTGAACATCGCCTCGGTCGCCGGCCTGCGGCCTGCGCCCGGAATTGGTACGTACGGCGCCTCGAAAGCAGCGCTCGCGCACGTGACGGCCGAGCTGGCCGTCGAGCTCGGCCCGAACATTCGGGTCAACGCGGTCAGCCCGGCTGTTGTCAAGACCAAGTTCGCCAACGCTCTGTACGAAGGGCGCGAGGAAGAGGTCGCATCGGCGTATCCGATGAAGCGACTGGGTGTGCCCTCCGACATCGGTTCGCTCGTCTCGTTTCTGCTCAGCGACGATGCGTCGTGGATCACGGGTCAAAACATCACGATCGATGGCGGAGTCATGCTCACTGGCGGCGTGTGAACGGGAGCAAGGGTGGCGGGTGAAGCACGAAACATGAGGAAGTCCTCACGATTAACTTGAGGAAAGCCTCATGTTTTGCGAGGATGGGTCCATGGTTCCCGTTTCGTCTCACCCGCTCCTGTCCGCCTCCGCCGCTCGTGGTGACGGACTTTCGTCTCCGGAGCGAATCCGTTCCGGTGCGCTGGTCGATCGGTTGAACGCCGGCGAGCCGTACGCGCTTGCGTTCGGAGGACAGGGCGGTCCGTGGTTGGAGCCGTTGTCCGAGCTCGTGCGTGATCACGTCCTCGAGAACGACCTCGCCGCGTTGGTCGCCGAGGCGTCCGTCCGGCTGGAACCGGTCGCTGGCGAGCTGGCTCGCGCCGGTCGCCCGTTCGATCCGATGGCATGGGTCGACGTGCTCGCGGTGGGGGAGTCCGCTGAGGACGACGACGCTCCCGCTCTGCCTGCGGGCCTCGACGACCCGGCCGTGTCGATTCCCGGCATCCTGCTCACGCAGCTGGCCGGACTCCGCGCGCTGGTTCACCAAGGTCTCGACCCTCGAGCCGTCGCTCCCGTCGCGGTCATCGGTCACTCGCAGGGCCACCTCGCCGCCCAGGCTTTTGCGGGTGTGTCCGACGCCGACCTGCTGTCCTACGCGCGATTGATCGGCGTCGCTGCTCGCCTCGTCGGCCGCCGCCGCGGACTGCTGGGCGACACCATGCTCAGCGTCTCCGGCGTGTCGCCTGAGCGGATCGAGTCCCTCGTGGCCGCCCAGCCGGACGGCAGCCGCGTCGTGGCTCGCCTCCGGAACGGGCGTCGCTCCGTCGTGCTGTCCGGTCCGGCCGACGATCTCGTTGCCCTGACGGCTCGTCTCGAGCAGGTCGCTGCGGCGGAGCAGGCTGATCGCGACCGCAAGGTCACCGGCGGGGCTCCCTTTGCGCCAGTGCTCGAGCCGTTGCCGATCCGCATGGCCTTCCACCATCCGGACCTGGCCGAAGCCGCCGATCTCGTCGCCGCGTGGGCCGAGACCTGCGGACTTGATGCCGAGCGCGGTCGCGCCCTGACGATGGGTTCGATCGTCGACGCAGTCGACTGGGTCGCTGACCTGGTGCAGGCCACCAGCGCTGGCACCGGCTGGGTGCTTGACATCGGCCCCGGCGACCTCGCCGCTCGCCTCTCGTCGCGTGAGGTGGCGATTCGTGGTGCGGCCGTGATTGCCACGACGACCCGCCGAGGTCATCGCGAACTGACCACGAGCGGCGGCACGCCTCGCCGGGCCACGCCGTGGTCCTCGTTCGCGCCGGCCGTCATCACCCTTCCCGATGGCGCCACCCGGGTCGAGACATCCTTCACCCGACTCACCGGCAGGTCACCGGTGCTTCTGGCCGGCATGACGCCCACCACCGTCGACGCGAAGATCGTCGCGGCCGCGGCCAACGCGGGCTTTTGGGCCGAGCTGGCAGGCGGTGGGCAGGTCACCGAACCGGTCTTTGCCGACCGCGTCGCCGAGCTGGACGACCTGCTGGAGCCGGGTCGCAGCTACCAGTTCAACTCGCTGTTTCTCGACCCGTACCTGTGGAAGCTGCAGGTCGGGCAGAAGCGCCTGGTGCAGCGTGCGCGTGCAGCCGGTGCCCCCATCGACGGCCTGATCGTCACCGCTGGCATTCCCGAGCTCGACGAAGCCGTCGAGCTGGTCGCCGGGCTGCGCGAGGTCGGCATCGAGCACGTTGTGTTCAAGCCGGGCACGGTGCGCCAGATTCGCGACGTCATCGCGATCGCCAAGCAGGTGTCGCCCGTCCCGATCATCGTCCAGATCGAGGGTGGCCGCGCCGGTGGTCACCACTCGTGGGAGGACCTCGATGATCTGATGATCAGCACGTACGCCGATCTGCGGCGCGTCGACAACATCGT
>NZ_JBAVCB010000208.1:0-5009 GCF_049586495.1 Aeromicrobium sp.
CGGCGCACGACGGCCATGCCGGTCGCTCTCGAGGCCTCGACGCCCGGCAGATCCTGCTGCGCCGCTGCATCCCGCGCGCTCATGAGATGACCTCGCGGGCGTGGTCGTAGGCGTCGACAATGTCTCGGTAGGCGCCGGACCGCTCCACGAGCTCGTGGTGGGTTCCGTGCTCGACCACTCGGCCGCCGTCGAGCAGCACGACGTCGTCGGCCAGCGCGATGGTGGCTTTGCGGTAGGCGACCACGAGCACGGTCGGACCTGAACCTCCCGCGGTCTGCTGGGCCAGAGCCTGCAAGATGCGCTGCTCGACCTCGGGGTCAACGGCGCTGGTGGCATCGTCGAGCACCAGCAGTCGGGGATGACGAACCAGCGCACGCGCCAGAGCGAGCCGCTGCCGCTGACCACCAGACAGCGTGGTGCCGCGCTCCCCCAGCTGGGCGTCAAGCCCACGGCCCAGTGCCGAGACGAAGCCGTCGGCCTGCACCGTGCGCAACGCCGCCCAGACGTTCTCGTCGGGGATGTCGCGACCCAGCGTGATGTTCTCTCGCACCGAGTCGTCGAACAAGAAGGTCGACTGCGGCACGACGGCCACGACGTCCGCGAGCTCGGCGTGACCCAGCTCGGGCAGGGCCACGTTGTCGAGGCGGATCGTGCCCTCGGTGGGGTCCACGAGTCGAACCAGCAGCGAGGTGATGGTGCTCTTGCCACTTCCCGTGGAACCCACCACCGCGGTGACGCTGCCGGCCGGCACCTGCAGGTCGAGGTGCTGAAGCACGTCGATGTCGGCATCGTGATAGCGGAACGAGACCTGGTCGAGGCGCAGCTCGACCGCGCCGGTTCCTGGGACATCGGCGGTGCCGTAGTCCATTGATCCGGTGGCAGTGAGCACGCTCTCGACGCGGTCCCACCCCACGACGCTGCGGGGCAGCTCTCCGAGCACCCAGCCGATCGCACGGACCGGGAACGCCACGACCGTGAACAGGTAAGCCACCTGCACGACATCGCCGGGATCGGCTGCTCCGCTGGCCACCCGACCGACGCCCAGCACGATGACCAGCAGGATCCCGAAGTTGGGCAATGCCTCCAGCAACGGATCGAACACGCTGCGCACGCGCCCCACGGCGATGTTGGCGTCGCGCAGCTCGTGAGTGCTCGCAGCGAAACGCTCGGTCTCGTCAGATTCGCGTCCCAGCGACTTCACCACGGTGGCGCCGTCGAATGACTCGTGCGCGACCGCGCTGAGATCTCCGCGGAGCGACTGCGCACGTGCCACCCGTGGTGAGAGCCAGCGCTGGTAGAACACGTTGATCACGAACAGGGCCGGGAACACGATCAGACCAACCAAGGTGAGCACCACATCAGCTGCGAACATGGCCCCGAGCGCGGCCACGAGCATGGCGATGACGCCGACGGCCATGGGAAGCGGCATGAACACCGCCCACGCGGCCTCGACGTCAGCGTTGGCATTGGACAGCAGCTGGCCTGTGGGGTGCCGGTGGTGCCACGACATCGGCAGCGCCAAGTACTTGCGGGTCACCAACCGCCGGTGCGAGGCGACGAGTCGGTAGTACACCAGGCCGCCGATGAGTCGGCGAGCCACCACGCCAGCAGCGCGCAAGATGGCGACGCCGATGAACAGCAGCACCGCCGCCACGAGCGACCCGCGCACGACCTCGCCGCTCTCGAACGACGGACGAATGACGTGGTCCGTGGCCCAGCCGAGCACCCACGCGTCAGCCACGGTCATGGCGCCGTAGAGCATGCTGCCCAGGGCAGAGACCGTGAACAGGAACTTCTGCTGACGGATGCCATGACCCAGCAGCCGCATGCCGCGCCGGGTCATCCGGGAGGAATCCCGGTTTCCCAGGGCCGATGAGTTCTGATCAGTCACCGCGTCCTGCGGTGCGCTACCTGACATCGTGGCCGGCCGTCCGCAACGTGTCCTTCACCTGTCCGATGGTCATGTCACCGAAGTGAAACACGCTCGCAGCGAGAAGGGCGTCGGCGCCAGCGTCGACGGCCGCCGGGAAGTGATCCAGCCGCCCAGCCCCGCCGCTCGCGATGAGTGGCACCTGTGTCACGCCGCGGACTGCCGAAATCATGTCCAGGTCGAAACCATTTCGTGTGCCATCGGCATCCATCGAGTTCAGCAAGATCTCGCCGGCGCCCAGCTCGGTGGCCTGTCGGACCCAGGCGACAGCGTCGAGGCCAGCTGATTGGCGACCGCCGTGGGTGGTGACCTCGAAGCCGCTGGGCTGGTCCGCGCTACGCCGCGCGTCGACGCTGAGCACGAGCACCTGATTGCCGAATCGGTGGGCGATCTCGGCGATGACCTCCGGGCGGGCGATGGCGGCTGTGTTGATGCCCACCTTGTCAGCGCCGGCGCGCAACAGGCGGTCGACGTCGTCCGCGGTGCGCACTCCCCCTCCCACCGTGAGTGGGATGAACACCTGGTCGGCGGTGCGTCCGACCATGTCGTAGGTCGTGACGCGGTTGCCCGAGGACGCCGTGATGTCCAAGAAGGTGAGCTCGTCGGCGCCCTCAGCGTCGTAGACGGTGGCCATCTCCACCGGATCGCCGGCATCACGCAGGTCGACGAAGTTGACGCCCTTGACCACGCGGCCTGCGTCGACGTCCAGGCACGGAATGACGCGGACGGAGAGGCTCACCACACGAGCCTATCCAGCCCGTCACAACGGCGTTAATGTGACCGCATGAGACTTCGCGTGGTGGTGGTGTCAGTCGTGCTGCTGATGTCGGCCGCTGCCTGTGGTGACGATGCTGGCGAGCCGGGCGCATCCCCCAGCCCCACGACTGTCGAGTCCACGCCCACGCCCTCGCCCACCGCTGCGCAGCCAACGTCGTCGGCTGACCTGGAGCTTGCGCCGGGTCGCATCGGCCCGGTGGAGTCGGGCATCGACAAGGACGCTGCCCTGGCCACTGGTCTGTTCGACGCCGACGTGGCCGGTGTCGAAGAATGCATGTTCCCCCTGGCGTGGAAGGACGCCTTCACAGGGGTGGACGTCGTCGTGGACTCCGAGGGCGGCATCCTCGGGCTCGGGGTGACGGCCGAGGATGGGCCGCGCACGGCTGACGGTCTGGGTGTCGGATCCACGTTCGGTGAGCTGATCGAGAACTACGGCAGCGATCTGAGCGCCCCTGAGGAGGCTGGATACGGCCAGGTCGGCGTGTACGTCAAGGATGGCGACAACTGGCTGGGCTTCCTGCTCGGCGACGCCACGTCGGTCGAGCAGGTGGACAACGACCCCGCTTTCAAGGTCACCTTCGCCGAGGCGACGAAGTCTGCCAAGCCCGACCTGATGCGCGACGGGTGCTGAGATTCAGCGAACGGCCTGCAGGGCTTCTGGCAGCGTGAACGCACCGGCATAGAGGGCCTTGCCGACGATGGCGCCCTCGACGCCGATGTCGGTGAGCGAGGCGATCGCGCGCAGGTCGTCGAGACTCGAGACTCCGCCGGAGGCCACGACCGGCTTGTCGGTGCGATCGCACACCTGACGCAGCAGCTGCAGATTCGGGCCGGTGAGGGTTCCGTCCTTCGTGACGTCGGTGACGACGTAGCGGGCGCAGCCGTCACGCTCGAGGCGTTCGAGCACCTCGAACAGGTCGCCGCCCTCCTCGGTCCAGCCGCGCGCTGCGAGCGTGGTGCCGCGTACGTCGAGGCCAACAGCGATCTGATCGCCGTGCTCGCCCAAAACCTTGGCGCACCACTCGGGGTTCTCCAGCGCCGCCGTGCCCAGATTGACCCGGGTGCACCCGGTGGCGAGCGCGGCGGCGAGCGAGGCGTCGTCACGGATGCCGCCGGACAGCTCGACCTTGACGTCGAGCCGGCCGACGACCTCGGCGAGCAGCTCACGGTTCGAGCCCGTGCCGAAGGCGGCGTCGAGATCGACCAGGTGGATCCACTCGGCGCCGTCGGTCTGCCACTGCAGCGCCGCGTCCAGCGGAGACCCGTAGGACGTCTCGCTGCCGAGCTCACCTTGCACGAGGCGCACGGCCTGTCCCTCGGCCACGTCGACAGCTGGCAGGAGTTCAAGAGTCACGCCGGTGATCGTACCGACACCGTCATGCTGCGAAGGAAGCCAGCCAGTTCTCGAGCAGGTGGCGGCCGGCGTCGCCGGACTTCTCGGGGTGGAACTGGGTCGCCCACAGCGGTCCGTCCTCGACCGCGGAGACGAATCGCTCCGAGCCATAGGAGGTCCAGGTGACGACCGGGGCGGGCATGGCTGGCGGCCGGGTGAGCGACCAGTCACGCACGCCAAAGGAGTGCACGAAGTAGAACCGCTCCCCTTCGATGCCGGCGAACATCCGCGAGGCGGAGGCCGGCTCGACGTTGTTCCAGCCCATGTGGGGCACGATCGGCGCATCGAGCGGTTCCACCCGCCCGGGCCACTCACCACAGCCCGTGGTCTGCACGCCGTGCTCGATGCCCTCACCGAACAGGATCTGCATGCCCACGCAGATGCCCAGGACCGGCTTCTTGGCGATCAGACGGCGCTCGATGATGCGGGGGCCACCGACGTCGGAGAAGCCCCGCATGCAGGCCTCGAACGCCCCGACACCAGGCACCAGCAGTCCGTCCGCCGCCAACGCCACGTCACCGTCAGCGCTCAGCTCGACCTCAGCCCCCGCCCGCTCGCAAGCGCGCACGGCAGAGCGGACATTGCCCGACCCATAGTCGAGGACCACGACTCGCGTCACGGCTAGAGGGCGCCCTTGGTCGACGGGATACCCGATTCGCGAGGGTCGATGGCCACGGCTTCGCGCAGGGCTCGCGCGACGGCCTTGAACTGGGCCTCGGCGATGTGGTGCGGGTCGCGGCCGTCGACCGAGCGCACGTGCATCGTGATGCCGGCGTGGTGAGCAATCGACTCCAGCACGTGCCCGGTCAGCGAGCAGCTGTACTGGCCGCCGATGATAGCGGTGATCTGGCGCTCCGGCTCGCCGGAGTGCACGAAGTACGGTCGGCCCGAGACGTCGACGACCACCTG
>NZ_JBAVCB010000209.1:0-4433 GCF_049586495.1 Aeromicrobium sp.
GTTCAACCTCGTCGGTCGCGTTGGTGTCGAGCAGCTCTCCCTGCCGGTCCACCTGGACATGTGGGGTACGGCCATCGCGGCGATCGCTCTGGGACCCTGGCGCGGAGCTCTCGTGGGTGCGACGACCAACATCGCCGGCATGGCCATCAGCGGCGCGGACTCGGCGCCCTTCCTGCTGGTCAACGTCGCTGGCGCTCTGGTCTGGGGGTACGGGATCGCCAAGTTCGAGATGGGCCGGACGCTGCCGAGATTCTTTACGTTGAACCTGCTGGTCGCCGCAGTCTGCTCGGTCGTCGCAGTGCCCATCGTGGTGTTCGTCTTCGGCGGTTCCGTCGGCCACGACCAAGACGACATGACGCGGACCTTCCTGGCTATGACACATGAACTGGTCGTCGCGGTCGGCCTGTCGAACGTGGTGACGTCGGTCGGCGACAAGGTGATCAGCGGCTTCGTCGCCCTGGTCGTCATCTTGGCGCTGCCAGTCGGCCTGCGCAACCGCGACAAGCTCACCCTTGCGGGATCAGCGGGCCCGACGCACCGCTAGCACTTTGTCGGACGTTGACTGCGCGTACTCGATCAGAAATGTCCGCAGATCCTCTGGCAGGCGGTCCAGCGCTGCTGGCAGCTGGCGTGGAGCCTCACCCAGATCGTCGAGCCTCGGCTCGGAGCAGATCCATTCGGAGCCGTCGCCACTGCTGGGTGCCCCGTTCACCGCTCCCCCACCTTTGCTCGGTACATGACGCCCATTAGACGTGGCCGCGCGGGCCAAAGCCCGCCGGAACGGAACCCCGAACAATCCCGAACAGGCTGATCTTCCTCAGAGCACGCCGGCGGGGCGGAACTGGACGCTGATGCGAGGTCCTGCAGGTCGCACAGTCTTGAGAACTGCGTGATCCCACGTGCGCTGGCAGGATCCGCCCATGACGAGCAGGTCGCCGTGGCCTACCGAAAACCCGATCGACGGGCCGCCTGCGCGGGGACGCAGCGACAACCGCCGCGGAGCGCCGAGCGACAGGATCGCCACCATGGTGTCGGCGGTCCGGCCGCGCCCCATGCGATCGCCGTGCCACGCGACGCTGTCGCGACCGTCGCGGTAGTAGCACAGCCCGGCGGTGACGAACGGCTCGCCGAGCTCCTCGGCATAAAAACGGCTGAGGGTGTCGCGGGCCCCGAGCAGGGCCGGGTCGGGCAGCTCGTCGTGAGCACCATAGGAGCGCAGCAACCGCGGCACCTGGACGACCGTGTCGTACATCTCGCGCTGCTCGGCGCGCCACTCCACATCAGCCTGTAGTCGCAAGAACAGCGCATCGGCGCCCGTCATCCACCCGGGTCGTACATCCACCCACGCGCCGTGGGCCAGCTCGTGACGCTGCACCGACCCGGCCAAGGACGCCACTCGGGCGACATCGGCCGTGTCGAGCAGGGACGCCTGGAAGTACATGGACCAAGCCTACGACGGATCGAACAGATGTTCTATGGGGCGCGCCTCTAGGCTTGCCTCATGTCCGTCACCGAGTCCGTGCCCGAGGCGCCGTACGAGCGCCTCCTCGACCTGGTCGACCGACTCGCCTCGGACCCTGCCCTTCCCGTCAACCCGGACACCGAGCGCACGCTCGAGCAGATCGTCATCGAAGCGATCGCCGACCGGAGCATCGACCGCGAGCTACACCTGTCGGACGTCGTTCGCTGGCTGATCGCGACCGTGCACGGGCATCGGGCCATTCGACTCAGCCATCCAGACGTCGATACCGACGAGGAGCTCGCTTTGATGCGCGTGCTCATCACGCGCTGGCTGCACCCCGCCCGACGCGACGCCTGAGCCCTACAGGCTGGAGCCCCGCAGCTGGGCGAGGTACACCAGCGCCGCGACGGTGCCGATCAGGTTGAACACGCTGAGCGGACCCGGGAAGACGATGTGGGCCAGCAGCGCCAGGACCAGAATGATGGTCCAGCTGCGCTTGGGCAGCGTGTCGTGCGCGAGAAACGAGCTGGGCGAGCGACCAAGACAGTCAACCAAGGCGAATCCCTTGACGACCAGCAACACCACGGTCAGGACCAGGGAGATGCCACCCTGCACACCGGCGAAATCAAGCACGCGCTCACTGTATCGACCCGGACAGCACAGGAGGCGAGCCCCCGAGGGGACCCGCCTCCTGTGATGGTGCTGGTGCGTGTCAGGCCTTCTTGGCCGGCGCCTTCTTGGCGGCGGTCTTGGTGGCCGGAGCCTTCTTGGCAGCAGGCTTCTTGGCGGCGGTCTTCGCGGCCGGGGCCTTCTTGGCGGCCGTCTTCTTGGCCGGCTCAGGCGTCTTCTTGACGGTCGTGTCGACCTTCTCGGCAGCCTTGCGGGCCGTGGTCGGGGCCTTCGACGTCACCTTGGTGACCTGCGTCTTGGCGTCCGTCACGAGCTGCTCGGCACGCTTCTGCGCGTCGTCGGCGAAGCCCTTGGCGGTCTTCGTGACGTCGTCGACGCTGTTGTCCACGGTCTTGCGGATGTCGTCGACCTTGAGGCCCTTGGCCTTGGCGTAGACGCCCTCGGCCTGCTTCTGCAGATCGGTGTACGTCGCGGTCGCGGTGCCGACGGCGGTCTGCACGAGGCCCTCGGCCTGCTTCTGCAGATCAGCGATGTCGATCTTCTTGAACGTCTCGGGCAGAGCCTTGACGTCCTCGACGATGGACTTGAACTGGGCATTGATCGTGGTGGTGATGGTCATTTTTCCTCCTGGTTGTCTGCCCCGCGGGGCGAGATGTTTGCTTCGGTGACGGTGGCGGCCAACTCGCTGTCAGTCGCTTCGTCAGCTCCAACGAAGGATTGATAGATATCGAGCAGGGCGGTCTTCTGTCGCTCGGTCAGACGAGGGTCCAACGCGATGGCGTCTTCGACCATCCGTGCTCCAGACTCGTCGGCATCGAGGATGCCGGCTCGTACGTAGAGCGACTCAGCCGAGATGCGCAGTGCTTTCGCGATCTGCTGCAGCACCTCTGCCGATGGACGGCGAAGCCCTCGCTCGATCTGGCTGAGATACGGATTGGACACATCCGTGAGCTCGGCCAGCTGTCGCAAGGACATCTGGGCCTGACCGCGCTGCTCACGCAGGTATTCGCCGAGTCCTTCGACGGTGCGCTGCATGCTCAACTTGGCCATACCTCTAGTGTGCTTGCAAAAGTTAGCAAATGCAAGCAGAACTGTTTGCGAGGTACGTCACACTGCGAGGGCGCAGCCGTTTCAGGGGTTCAGAAGGCCGTGCGGATCTCACCGATCGGCTGCCCGCCTCCCAGCACGACGGGGCGCTCAGCGAGGAAGTCGGCCTGCACTCCGGCCAGCTCGATGATCCGATTCATCACCGCGTAGACCGGACGCTCCGCACCGTCCTCGATCTTGAGGGTGATCGCCGTCCCATCAGGCAGGCCGACGACATACACGCTCTCGGCCCCCCACTTGGCGACCAGTCCGGGCACAGCCCCCATCAGCGCTCGTTCGGGTCGTCGCGTGCCACTCACATATTCGGGGTGACTCAGCCATGCTTCGAGGAGCCGATCACCCTCTGCTCCAGCCTCGCCGCGCCGCATCCCACCCACAGCACTCGCCAAGCTCGCCAAGCTGCACCCCAGAAGCGGCGCTCCACATCCGTCGGTGCCCACCACGGCCGGCGAGCTTCCGGTGACCTCGGTGAAGGTTTCCGTGATGAGGACCTGAAGGGGATGGTCGACGTGCAGATAGGTGTCCAATGGCCAACCGTTGACAGCGCAGGTGAGCAGCATCGCGGCATGCTTGCCCGAGCAATCCATCAAGATCGGGGCTCGGGTGCCACCTGACCGCAGCAGATCGGCGTGCTCGTGCGGATCGATGGGGTACGCCGCAGGGGTTCGAAGAGCGGATTCGTCCAGACCAGCCTGGGTGAGAATCGCGCGAACCCCCGCGAGATGGAAGCTCTCCCCTGCGTGGCTGCCGGCCGCGAGCGCCAGAAGCTCGCCGTCGAGCGGCAGTCCGGCGCGCAGCATGGCGAGCGCCTGGATCGGCTTGTTGGCCGAGCGCGGAAAGACCACCGTGCTCGGGTCGCCGAGCGACCACAACACGCGCGCATCGGGCCCGACCCGAACCGCGACCCCGCGATGCCGGCTCTCGACGAATCCCGACCTGACCACCTCTGCCACCACGTCCACAGGACCCACTCTGGCATGACCGTCCCCTACAGTGACGTCGTGACATCGGCTTCTCTTGACTCCTTCCACGCGATCATCCCTGCAGGTGGAGCTGGCACCCGACTGTGGCCGCTGTCGCGGCGCGCTCACCCCAAGTTCCTGCTCGACGTCGACGGCTCGGGCCGCACCCTGGTGCAGCAGACCTGGGACCGCCTGAGTCAGCTCATCCCACCCGACCGGATCTGGATCGTCACGGGAGCCGCGCACGCCGATTCGATCGGCGAGCAGCTACC
>NZ_JBAVCB010000210.1:0-5798 GCF_049586495.1 Aeromicrobium sp.
AAGAAGATCCAGTACAGCTGGGATCCGTTGTCGTTGATCAGGCCCTTGCCGATCGCGGTGCCCTCCAACAGGCCGAAGATCGAGCACAGCGAGGAGTTCTTGGTCAAGGCGATCAGCACGTTGGCGATCGGCGGGACGACGGCCCGAAACGCCTGCGGCAGCACGACGTGCCGCATCGTCTGGGTGAACTCCAGACCGACCGAGCGTGCGGCTTCGGCCTGACCGAGCGGGATGGAGTTGACGCCCGAGCGAAGCGCCTCGCACACGAAGGTGGAGGTGTAGGCGGTCAGCGCGAGGATGTTGAGCCAGAAGATGCCGAGCTGGATGTCCAGCTTCGGGAAGCCGAAGACCACCAGGAGCAGCAGGACCAGCAGCGGGGTGTTGCGGAAGATGGTGACGTAGGTGGCGGCAGCGCGCTCGAGCACCTTGATCGGGCCCACGCGCATGCCGGCCAGGATGGTGCCGAAGACCAACGACAGGCCGCCGGAGATCAAGGTGAGGCGCAGCGTGAGCCAGAAGCCGTCAAGCAACCGGTCGAAGTTGTCGATCAGCACCTGCACCGACGGTCACCGTCCTTTCGGGTGCGAAGCAGGGGATGGAGCGGGGACCGGGGCCGCCCGCGGACGGCCCCGGTCATTGCCTGACTCAGGCGCAGGAGTCCATGGCCGGCGGCTCGGGCGTCTCGGCGCCCGACTTGCCGAGCGTGGCCTCGAAGGCCTTGGCCCAGCGGCCGTCATCCTGGGCCTTCTTGATGGAGTCGGTCAGGAACTGGCACAGCTCGGGCTTGTCCTGGCTGTAGCCCATGCCGATGCGCTCCTCGGAGAAGGCGTCGCCCACGACCTCGAGCTCGTCGGGGTTGAGGGCGGCGTAGCCGAGCAGGATCGAACCATCGGTGGACATCGAGTCGACCGCGCCGTCGAGCACCTGGTCACGGCACTGCGAGTAGGTCTCGAAGCCACGGGCCTTGGCGCCCTCGGCCTCGACGTTCTTCAGCGAGGTGGAACCGGTGACCGAGCAGACTTCCTTGCCCTTGATGTCGGCGACGCTCTTGATGTCGCTGCCCTTCTTGACCAACAGCTGCTGACCGGTCAGGAAGTACGGACCGGCCTGGCCGACGACCTTGCGGCGATCATCGGTGATCGAGTACGAGGCGAAGACGAAGTCGACCGTGTCCTGCTGCAGGAACGGCTCGCGGTTGTCCGAGATGGTCTCGACCCACTCGATCTTGTCGGCTGCGATGCCGAGCTCAGCGGCCACGATCTTGGCCATCTCGACGTCGAATCCGGTGGGCTGGTCCTGGCCGGCGGCCTTGAAGCCCAGACCCGGCTGGTCGAACTTGACGCCGATCTTGACGGTTCCGGCCTCGGCGAGCGCCTTCATGGCGGTGCCGTCCTCGAACTGCGCCGCGGCGTCAGACGCCACGTCGTTGTCGATCGGGTTCTCGTCGTCTGTGCCTGCGCTGCCGCAGGCACCCAGGGTGAGTGCCACGGCGGCCGCGATGACGGCCAGCTTGGTGCGCTTCATGGATGTTTCCTCTCAATCGGTCGGTTGAACGTTGCAGTGGTGAACAGGGGGTCAGTGCTTGAGGATCTTGCCGAGGAAGTCCTTGGCGCGGTCCGATGACGGGTTGGTGAAGAACTCCTCGGGGGTGTTCTCCTCGACGATCTGGCCGTCGGCCATGAACAGCACCCGGTCGGCAGCAGTGCGGGCAAAACCCATCTCGTGCGTGACGACGATCATGGTCATGCCGCCCTTGGCGAGGTCGACCATGGTGTCGAGCACCTCTTTGATCATCTCGGGGTCGAGCGCCGAGGTCGGCTCGTCGAAGAGCATCACCTTGGGCTCCATGGCCAGGGCGCGAGCAATGGCGACGCGCTGCTGCTGGCCGCCGGACAGCTGGGCGGGGTACTTGGAGGCTTGTTCGTCGATACCGACGCGGGTGAGCAGTTCGTGCGCCCTCTTCTCGGCGTCCGCCTTGCTCAGGCCGCGCACCTTCAAGGGTCCGAGCGTCACGTTCTCGAGGATCGTCTTGTGCGCGAACAGGTTGAATGACTGGAACACCATGCCGACGTCGGCTCGCAGTCGGGCCAGCTCCTTGCCTTCATCGGCCAAGGGCTGCCCGTCGATCGCGATGGTGCCCGAGTCAATGGTCTCCAGTCGGTTGATTGCTCGGCACAAGGTCGACTTGCCGGATCCTGATGGACCGATGACGACCACGACCTCACCTGGCGCAACCACGAGGTCGATGTCGTTCAGAACGTGCAATGAGCCGAAGTGCTTGTGGACCTGGTGCATGGACACCATGGGGGTCGCGTCTGCCATGACAGTCAACCTAGCCCGAATGGGCTATCGCATGTACCGCATCGGGTTTCGATTTGAAGTCGGTTCGCGCGACGGTCTCAGGCGGCCCGATGGTCGGACCGCGTGTTGATGCGCGCCAAGCCACGGCTGACCATGAATCCGATGCTGAGCAGGACGACGTAGAACCAAGCGGTGTCGGCGCTGAAGCCCGGTCCGTCGCCCGCCTCGTCCACCACTGCTGCCGTCAGGAAGATGCCCAGCACGAGCAGCAGGTACAAGATCGTGTCGACCGTGATGTACGTGGACTGGGAACCGCTGGACACGCGCAGTGTCTCGGGTTCGCCCACGTTCGTGCCGCCGACCATGGTGGCCTCCGGCGTGTGGGGCTGGTGGGACTCGTTCGTCGCCATGATGTGCCTCGTTTCATGTCGTCGGCGTGCCGAGCATGCGCTGCGGCGTGTGGAGTCGTACCCAGAGGTCAACCAGTCGAAACGTGGCCGCTGCCTGGGCGCGGAGCCTCACTTGTTCTTGCCTTTGCCCTTCCCCTTGCCCTTGCCCGGGCTGGACTTTGGCGGGGACCCGCCACCGCTGGGAGTCTTCGCGGTGCCGCCAGTGGCGGGTTGCGCCGCAGGCGCGACGGCCACGCTCAGCGTGATGGTCGAACCCTCGGGGAGGCGACCGGATCGGTCCAGGGCGACGACCTCGTCGGCCTCGGCCGACTGGGGCACATCGGTTCGCTTGACGACGAATCCAAGCTTCTCGAGCGTCGAGACAGCCTTGGGGTAGGTGAGTCCGATGATGTCATTCGCGGCGACCGCGACCTTGCCTGACACCACCTTCAATTGCACGACTCCGTCGGACGCCCTCGCCGCGCCGGCGGCGGGACTCTGTTCGAGGACTGCGTCCCGCTGTTGCCCGGCGACGTCGACGGGCTGCGCGCGCGCCGTCATCCCGGCCTTCTCGATGAGAGCCGTCGCCTGGCTGCGGCTCATGCCGACCACGTCAGGCACTGCAGTGTCGCCACGCGGCCAGACCGCCCATCCGCTCACCAGAATGACCAGTAGACCGACTGCGGCGAGTGCGCCGGCGCGCACGCGGGATCTGTGGGTCGAGGTCGCGGGACTCGATGCTGCGAAAACTGGGGCGCTGACCGTGAGGGTGTCGCGGTGTGGAGCGTCCGATCCGAGAGTCCTGGGGATGTCGATGCGGTCGTCGGCTCCGATGCTGGCGGCGCGTTCGGCGACGTCCGCCGCGCTCTCAGGGCGCTGTGACGGATTCTTCGCGGTGAGCGTGCCGATGAGCTCCCGGGCGGCTGGAGGCACGTCGTCGCCGAGCGGCGGTATGTCGTCGTTGAGGTGGGCGAGCGCGGTGGCCACGGGGTTCTCGCGACGGAACGGGGACACCCCGGTGAGGCAGTGGTGGGCCACGATCCCCAGGGAGTACAGGTCGGACTGAGGCGTCGCCGGACGTCCGGCGGACTGTTCAGGACTGGAGTACTGCGCTGTGCCGAGGATGGTCCCGGTCTCGGTTAGGGGTTCACTGTCATTGGAACGGGCGATGCCGAAGTCGACCAGCACTGTTCTTCCGGCGGGCGTGAGCATGATGTTGGCAGGTTTCACGTCGCGGTGCACGACCCCGATGTCGTGGGCAGCCTGCAGCCCGCTGGCGACCTGAACGACGATCGACATCACCTGCTCGATGGCCATGGGCCCGCTGGTGCGCAACAGTTCGGCCAGCGAGTGCCCGTCGACGAACTGCATGACGATGAACGACGTTCCCTCGCTCGCGTCGTGGCTCTCCTCGAAGTCGAAGATCTGGGCCACACCGGGGTGGTGGATCGACGCCGCCAGCAACGCCTCGCTGCGCATGCGGGCGCGCGAGACATCGTCCTCCGTGGCGCGAGTCCTCATCACCTTGATGGCAACGACGCGGTCCAGCCGCCGATCGTGCGCCCGCCACACCTCACCCATACCGCCAGACCCGATCCGGGCCAGGAGGTCGTAGCGGTCGTTCAAGGGGGATTCCACGTCGAAAACTGTAGGCGCGCGACGGAAATCTGCCAGTCGTGCAGTCAACGACTCCATCCTCCGCGGTGAGGGTGCCCGAGGTACCGTCAAGTGATGCGACGTCTCCGGGCCATCACCGTCATCGTCGCGGCGATGCTCGCCATGTCGGCTTGCGGGTCCGGCGCTCAGACTGCCGCTGATCCGCGCACGGATGCCCCCACATCCGAGGCACCCACCCCGGCCGTTGACGATTCAGCCGTTGCAGACTCCGTCGCTGTGCCCAGTGCGCTGCAGTTCACCTCGACCACCACGGCCGGCAAGTCCTTCGAGGGGGCGAGCCTGGCTGGCCAGGCAGCCGTCGTGTGGTTCTGGGCGCCGTGGTGCCACGTCTGCCAGAACGAGGCGCCCGGTGTGGCCAAGGCTGCTGCGGCGACTGACGTCGAGTTCCTCGGGGTCGGGGCGCTGGACTCCGCCGACTCGATGAAGGGCTTCGTGAAGAAGTACGAGTTCGGCTTCACCAACCTCGCTGACACCGATGCAGCGGTGTGGGCCAAGTTCGGGGTGACGGCGCAGCCTGCCTTCGCGTTCATCTCGGCCGCAGGCGATATCGAGGTCGTGCCCGGATCGCTGTCGACGTCGGTGCTGACGAGCAAGATCGCCGAGCTCGAGAAGAGCTGACGTGGACTGGTCCATCATCTCGCTGGCATTCGCCGCAGGTCTGGTTGCCGCACTGAATCCGTGCGGGTTCGCCATGCTTCCGGGCTACTTGGCGTTGGTGGTGGCGGGAGGGCGAGACCGGTCCAGATCGGCTGCACTGCTCCGGGCGGTGATGGCCACTGCCGTCATGGCGGTGGGATTCGTGTTGGTGTTCGGGCTCTTCGCACTGGTGATCGCGCCGATCTCGCTCTCGGTCCAGAAGTATCTGCCCTACGCCACGGTCGTCATCGGTGTGGCGCTCGCCCTCATGGGCGCGGTCATGCTGACAGGTCGCGAGCTTCGCTTCATGGTGCCGAAGATGTCAGCGTCGCCGTCGGAGGCTCTCGGCTCGATGTTCGGGTACGGCATCGCCTACGCCGTCGCGTCGCTGTCGTGCACGATCGGGCCGTTCCTCGCCGTCACCTTCTCGACCTTCCGCAGCGACTCGGTCTGGGCCGGCATCCTGTCGTACGTGGCGTATGCCGCGGGCATGACCGTGCTGGTCGGAGTTCTCGCCGTGTCTGCGGCCCTGGCCAGCTCCGGAGCGGTCGGTCGGGCCCGCGCCCTGATGCCGATCATCGGGCGAGTCGGGGGAGCCGTGATGGTCCTGACGGGGCTGTACGTCGCCTACTACGGAGTGATCGAGCTGCGCACCAACTTCGGGGGCGCCAGCGCGTCCGATCCGATCGTCGACGCGTTCATCGGCGTGCAGTCCGTGGTGAGCCGCGCAGCGGGACGTGTTCCGGGCTGGGTGTGGGGAGTTGCCGCGATCGTCCTCGTGACCGGCGCTGCCAT
>NZ_JBAVCB010000211.1:0-1771 GCF_049586495.1 Aeromicrobium sp.
CCGTCATCGCGCTCACGGGCTGGATGCATGCCGATGCGATAGCGTCGCTGGCGATCGCCGCGTTGATCGTTCCGCGGGCGCTGTCGCTGCTGCGCGACGTGGCCGAGGTCCTGCTGGAGTCGACTCCGCGCGACGTCGACCTGGTCGAGCTCCGCTCGCACATCATGGGGATGGAAGGCGTGCTCGACGTCCATGACCTGCACGTCTGGGCCATCACGTCCGGGATGCCGGTGATGAGCGCCCACGTCGTCGTCGACGAGTCCGTCAGCCTGATGGGTGACGCCCACGCCGTCCTCGACCGACTGCGCGACTGTCTGGCCGATCACTTCGACGTCGAGCACTCGACCTTCCAGATCGAACCGGCCGGCCACGAGGACTCCGAGCAACAGGTACATCACTGATCACTTCGCCACACCTACCGAGGGGACGCCATGAGCGACGACGACAAGGCCCTGCTGAACGGACCGCAGATCGAGGCCGAGGGACTACAGGACTGGCGACCCTTGCTCGGCCGACTCAAGGCCCGCTTCCAGACGGGAGACTTCCTCACCGGGCTGGAGCTGGTGCGCCGCGCGGCCGCGGCCGCCGATACGGCCAATCACCACCCTGACCTCGAGCTCACCTACCCCACCGTCACGGTCCGGCTGAGTTCCCACGACGTCCACGGCATCACGAGGCGCGACGTCCGGCTGGCGCGCGAGATCAGCGAGATCGCCGCGGATCTCGGCGCCCCGGCTGACACCGATCATCTGGCCGTGCTCGAGCTCGCTCTTGACACCGACGACGTCGACCTGATTCGCCCCTTCTGGTCCGCCGTGCTCGGAATCGCACCGGGGAACCAACTCGACGATCTGGTGGACCCATCCGGTCAGGTGCCGGCCGTGTGGTTCCAGCAGACCGATCCCGAAACCAGGGGCGGGGGGCAGGTGCCGCAACGCTGGCACCTCGATCTGCGCGTCCCGCCCGAGCAGGTTCAGCCGCGGATCGACGCCGCTGTGGCGGCTGGCGGAACCCTCGAGTCCCTGGAGTACGCGCCCGCCTTCTGGGTGCTTGCCGACCCGCAGGGAAACAAGGTCTGTCTCACCACGTGGCAGGAGCGCACGCACGCCTGAGGGTTTCGGTGGCTCGCTGCCCGACTCGATTTGGTTTGCCGCCAGACGTCTGCCAGAATATTCAGGTTGCTCCGGCGCGGTCGCTGGGGCGTTGCGGTCAGGTCTCACGCCTGACCACCATGCAGCGCCGAACCTGAGACCGGGCTCGTCCTGCAGCGTTGGCCACGACAGTGAGCTCAGCGCAGCGGGTCCAACCACCCAACTCGAGAAGTGTGTGACGCACGCGCGTGTTCCGCGCCGCGACACGCCCGACCTCGGGATTCGGAGGCCGGAGCCATGATCGGCCCGGATTCCACCGGGGCGACCTCACGCGAAGCGAAGAAAAGGACATCAGAGCATGGCGGGACAGAAGATCCGTATCCGGCTCAAGGCCTACGACCACGAAGTCATCGACTCGTCGGCGCGCAAGATCGTCGACACGGTGACCCGTACGGGCGCCAAGGTCGCGGGACCGGTGCCGTTGCCCACTGAGAAGAACGTGTTCTGTGTGATCCGTTCGCCGCACAAGTACAAGGACAGCCGCGAGCACTTCGAGATGCGCACGCACAAGCGGCTCATCGACATCATCGACCCCACGCCGAAGACCGTTGATTCGCTGATGCGTCTCGACCTGCCGGCTGGTGTCGACATCGAGATCAAGCTCTGAGGGGAGTCAGCGA
>NZ_JBAVCB010000212.1:0-13026 GCF_049586495.1 Aeromicrobium sp.
CTGCACGACGACCACACCATGCGAACGGAGCGCCGCGGCGACACCCGACAACCCAGCGACGACCGGCAGGTCGGGCGGGTCCGCGAGGAGCCGTGCGAGCGGATCGTGCATCAGAGGTCGGCGGAAACCTTCCACAGATCGACACCGTCAGCGTCAGTCGTCATGGCGTCGATCGCCGCGAGCTCCTCGGCCGAGAACTCGATGTTCTGGGCGGCGATGAGATTTTCGTCCAGCTGCTCGACCGAGGACGCCCCGATCAATGCGGACGTGACGCCGCCGGGCCGCAACGTCCAGGCGATGGCCATCTGAGCCAGCGACTGGCTGCGCTGCTCCGCGATGTCTGCCAATCCCCGCAGCCGTCTGACATTGTCTTCGGTCAAAACATCGTCGTTGAAGCTGCCGCGCGCCCCGCCACGCTCCACGGGGTTCCCGTCAAGGTACTTCGAGGTGAGGAGTCCCTGAGCCAACGGGGAAAAACCAATAGATCCCAACCCGTGCTCGTCCAGCGTGTCGAGCAAACCACGCTCGATCCACCGGTTGAGCATCGAGTAGGACGGCTGATGAATGACCAGCGGCGTGCCGAGGTCACGCGCCACCCGAACCGCCTCGGCCGTGCGCTCGGGGGAGTAGGACGAGATTCCCACGTACAACGCCTTGCCCTGGCGGACCGCGGTGTCAAGCGCTCCGATCGTCTCGGCCACCGGGGTGAACGGGTCCGCGCGGTGTGAGTAGAAGATGTCGACATAGTCCACGCTCATGCGCGCCAACGACTGATCCAGGCTCGCCAGCACGTACTTGCGCGAGCCGAGCTTGCCATAAGGCCCCGGCCACATGTCCCAGCCAGCCTTGGACGAAATGATCATCTCGTCGCGGTACGGCCGGAAGTCACCGCGCATCATGCGGCCGAAGTTCTCCTCGGCTGAGCCATAGGGCGGGCCGTAGTTGTTGGCCAGGTCGAAGTGGGTGATGCCGCGGTCGAAGGCGTGCCGCAGGATCTCGCGCTGGGTGTCGAACGGGCGATTGTCGCCAAAGTTCCACCACAGGCCCAGGGACAGCGGAGGGAGCAGCAGCCCGGAGTCGCCCACCCGCCGGTACTCCAGCGACTGGTAGCGGTCAGTCGTCGCGGAGTACGGCCGGTGCAGCTCCGGTACCGGGTCTGCGTAGTAGCGGGATTCTGAGTTCTCAGTGCTCACGGTGTCCACGTTAGTCGCCGACAGGCTGCACCGCTGCCAGCGGGATCTCGCTGTCTCTGGTCAGCCGTCCGACGATCCGAACACGGGCCGATTCGTCGATATGTCGACATTTTTGACGATGTGAGCGAGCGCCACGATGCCGGTGGTCGTCGACGGTGGCCCTGCAGCCCACATTCAGGCGGGGCGTAACAGACCGGTCAGGACATCGATGGCGTGATCGGTCGCGGCGTCGTCGACATCGAGGTGCCAGACGAGCCGCACCGCCTGCCGTGCCACGGCGTACCCTCGCACGCCCGCTGCGGCCGCTGCCTCGACCACGAGGTGGGCGGCCGACCAGTGGGTGTCGGTGAGATCCAGGACCACGATGTTGGTCTCGACCGACGCGGGATCGATGCACCCGGGTGCCGCCTCGGCGAATGCCTCGGCCGCACGGCGCGCCCGCGCGTGGTCGTCGGCCAGTCGGTCGAGGTGGTGGTCGAGCGCGTGCAGCCCCGCAGCGGCCAGGATGCCGGCTTGGCGCATGCCGCCGCCGTATCGCTTCCGCCAGATGCGCGCTTCGGCCATTGCGGCGGCCGTCCCCACCAGGACTGAGCCGGCCGGGGCTCCGAGGCCCTTGCTGAGACAGACCGAGACGGTGTCGAACTCGGCGCCATGGTCGCGCAGGGCCACGCCGCTGGCCACGTGGGCGTTCCACAACCGTGCCCCGTCGAGATGCATCGCCACGCCCGCAGCCTGCGTGCCACGACGCAGGTGGCGGATCTGGTCGATCGGCTGGACCGTCCCGCCGCCGAAGTTGTGCGTGTTCTCCACGACCACGAGCGAAGTGTTGACCTGGTAGACGCCGGCGCCGGTGATCATCAGCTCCAGCGGCTGACTGGCGTCGAGCAAGCCGCGCGGCGCGGTCCAGGTGCGCGACGTGATGCCCGCGAGCGCTGCGGCTGCCCCGAGCTCGGCTCGCACGACGTGCGCCAGGGAGTCACAGACCATCTCCGCCCCCGGCGCGACGTGCAGTCGCAGGGCCAGCTGGTTGGCCATCGATCCGGTCGGCGTGAAGAGCCCCGCCTCGTGACCCAGCAGGTCGGCGACGCGCTTTTCGAGCGCGTTGACCGTCGGATCCTCGCCGAAGACGTCATCCCCGACCTCGGCCTCGGCCATGGCCTGCCGCATCGCCAGCGTGGGACGGGTCAGGGTGTCCGACAGCAGGTCGGTGAGGATCATTCCGCCAGTGTCCCAGTTCAGCGAAGCCGGGTGATCTCGACCTCGACGAACAGCTCGGACCGACCCGACGTGGAGTAGATGCCACGCAGCGGCGGGTTGTCCGCGTAGTCGCGGCCGCGCGCCACGACGACGTGTCGCGGGCTCTGAGCGACCTCGTTGGTGGGGTCGAAGCCCACCCACTCGCCATCCCAGTACTCGATCCAGGCGTGCGACTCGCCCTCGACCGACTCGCCGATGACCGGCTCGCTGGAGGGGTGCAGGTACCCCGACACGTATCGCGCAGGAATGCCAGCGTGTCGTAGGGCCCCCAGCGTCAGGTGCGCGATGTCCTGGCAGACGCCGCTCCCGGCCTCCCACGCATCGGCGGCCGTCGTGGTCACTTCGGTGGTGCCCGGCAGGTACTGAATACGGGCGTGCACCATCGACATGGCCGCGGTGGCGTACGCGGCGGGGGTGTCGGCCGCCGAGCGCAGGGTGTCCAGCTCGGCCACCAAGCTGTCTGCTGGCGCGACCCACTGGCTCGTGGTGAGGTACTCGCAGTGCTGGTCCGCGACAGCGGCCAAGTCCTCCCACGCGATGTGCACGACATCGGATGCTGAGGGCTGTGTCTCGACCGTCGTCGTCGCCACGACGGCCAGATCGTCGTGTGGATCGTGCACCTCGAAGGCCGTGACCGTGGTGCCCCAGTAGTCGCGGTACTCATACGTCCACGGCGACGGCGAGATCTCCATGCGCGAGCGCAGCACGTACTGCTCAGAGGTCGTGGCGGGCGTCATCCGCGCCTCGTTGAACGAAGCGGCCGCACCGTTCTCGTAGTGGTACCCAGTCGTGTGCTTGATCCGCAGCTGCATTCCGTCCAGCGTGCTCACAGCAGCACACCTCCCTGCCAGGCGTAGTCCTCGGACTCGGCGAAGTACCTCGCGGTCACGGCGTCACTGGCCGCGGCGCAACTGCGCTGCAGTCGCTCCATCTCGACCGGCAGGTCGAAGACGATGTCGGCCAGCGGTCGGTACTCCAGCTCGGTACGGGCCCGGCCCAGCAGACGCTGCGCTTCGTCGCCGAAACCGGCCCGACGGCCACTTCGCTCCAGTCGCACCAGGGCGCGCTCGGCCTCGGCGAGCGCAAAGACGATCGAGCGGGGGAACCATCGGTCGAGCAGCAGGAACTCGGCAGCCTGACGGTCGGCCTCGATTCCGCGATAGGCGCGGATGAAGCTCTCGTAGGCGCCACAGGCCCGCAAGGTGGTCGGCCAGGCCACCTGGGGACCCGGTGCCAAGGCGGCGGTCGACATCAGTCGTGCCGTCATGTCGACACGCTCGATGTTGCGGCCGAGCTGGTAGAAGTGCCACCCCTCATCCCGCGACATCGTCGACTCGGCGATCCCCGAGATCATGGCCGACCGGTTGCGCACCCATGCGAACATGTCGGGCGGTCGCATGGCGCGGGCCGAGCCAAGGCCGCGATAGGTCGTGTTGATGGCGGCCCAGATGTCGGTGGACAACGTCTCGCGCGCTCGGCGTGAGCTCTCGCGACACGCACCCAGGGCGTTGGCGATCGAGACGGGGGAGTCCGGGTTGTGCGCCAGCAGGTCCAGGATCATCCAGCGGTTCGGGTTGCCGGTGTAGTCCTCGACGCCCATCACCGACAGCAGCTGCTCGCACGAGGTGCGCTCGTCCATGCCGGGATCCTCGACCAGCACCTGCATCTGGACGTCGAGGATGCGGGCGGTGTCGTCGGCGCGCTCCAGATAGCGACCGATCCAGAACAACGATTCGGCGATGCGGCTCAACATGGCGAACGCCCCTGTCCAGATGACTGCTGTTGCTCTTGCTCTTGCTCTTGCACCTGCATGCGGTCCGGCTCCAGGCCGACGCCCGTGGTCGCGCTGGCCAAGAGGCCGCTCTCCTCGTCCTCGTCGACCTCCGAGCCGGCGGCAAGAATCCAGGTGTCCTTGGAACCTCCACCTCGGCTGGAGTTCACGATCAGCTCGCCCTCGGGCAGCGCCACGCGGGTCAGGCCGCCAGGCAGCACCCACACGTCACCATCGCCCTTGTTGACCGCGAACGGACGCAGGTCCACGTGCCGCGGCCGGATGCCGTCCTCGACCAAGGTCGGGACCGTCGACAACGAGATGACCGGTTGCGCGATCCAGGCCCGCGGGTCGAGCAGGATCTTCGTGCGTAGCTCGTCGAGCTCGGCCGTGCTCGCGGCTGGTCCGATGACGATGCCCTTGCCGCCGGAGCCGTCGACCGGCTTCAGCACCAGTTCGTCGAGTCGGTCCAGCACCTCCTCCCGCTGATCGGCTTCGCCCACGCGCCAGGTGTCGACGTTCTTGAGGATGGGCTCCTCGCCGAGGTAGTAGTCGATCAGGTCTGGCAGGTAGGTGTAGAGCAGCTTGTCGTCGGCCACGCCGTTGCCGATCGCGTTGGCGATCGTGACATGACCTGCCCGCGCGGCGTTGATGATGCCCGGGACGCCGAGGGTGGACTCAGCGCGGAACTGCTGCGGGTCCAACCAGTCGTCATCGATGCGACGGTAGATGACGTGCACCGGTTCCAGTCCGTTGGTCGTGCGCATCATGACGCGACCGGAGCGGCACACCAGGTCGCGGCCCTCAACCAGCTCGACGCCCATCGTGCGGGCCAGCAGCGTGTGCTCGAAGTACGCCGAGTTGTAGACCCCCGGCGTGAGCACGACGACGGTGGGATCGTTGACACCGGCCGGCGCAGCAGCCCGCAGGGCCGCGAGCAGCTGCTGCGAGTACTGCGCGACCGGACGGATGCGGTGGTCGGCGAACAGTTCTGGCAGGGACGCGGAGAGCGCGCGCCGGTTGGTCATCACGTAGGAGACCCCGGACGGCACTCGCACGTTGTCCTCCAGCACGCGGAAGTCGCCATCGCCGTCGCGGATCAGGTCGATGCCGGACACGTGGATCCGGACACCGTTCGCGGGGTCGAGGCCGGCCACCACGCGGGCGTAGTGCGGCGAGGTCATGACGGTGGAGCGCGGCACGACGCCGTCAGCGAACAGCTCGCCTGACCCATAGATGTCGTCGAGAAACGCCTCCAGAGCCAGCACGCGCTGGCGGACGCCGCGCTCGACGTGCTCCCAGTCGTGGGCCTCGATCAGCCTCGGAACGATGTCGAGCGGAAATGGACGTTCCTCGCCCTCCACGCCGAACGTGATGCCCTGCTCCAGGTACGAGGAAGCCAGCGAGTCCGCTCGCAGGCGCACTTCATCAGGGCCCATCTCGGAGAAAGCCGCGCGGACCGCTTCGTAGATCGGTCGGACCTCAGTTCCGCTGCCGGCATACATCTCGTCGAAGCCCTTGACGGGCCCATATCCGTCGAGCAGTTCCGGTGTGTCCACCTTTCCACCGTAGGACAGAGACGGTCCGTCCGTGTTTCGGGGCGACAGATGGCCTACGCTCTGGGCAGAAAGGTGCTGCCACATGGACGGGTACGTGCTGGTTCTCAACGCAAGCTACGAGCCACTTCAACGCGTGTCCCTCCAGCACGCGATCAAGATGCTGGTGCGTGAGGTCGCCGTCGTCGAAGAAGAAGCGGGCGGCACGTTCGGACCGTTCCCGGTGCCCAAGGTGCTGCGACTGGTTCGCTACGTCGTCACGCGGTGGATGCACCGCCGCTCCGGACTGTGCACCAAGACGGCCATCAAGGCGCGCGACAAGAAGTGTGCGTACTGCGGCGGCCGGGCCGAGACCGTCGACCACGTGATCCCGCGCAGCCGCGGAGGCACCTTGACGTGGGACAATGCAGTCGCCGCCTGCCAACGCTGCAATCACCGCAAGGCCAACCGCACGCCCGAGGAGGCTGGCATGGCTTTGCTGCTCGTGCCCAGTCGCCCCACCCATCAGTTCGTCGCCTGACCACTCCGGCCGTTGGTAGCGTGACGGGGTGACATCACCTCTCGTGGTCCGCAGCATCGGCGACGCGGATCACCTCGCGTCGATTCGCTCCCGACGATCGGTCAGCTTCCTGCAGACCCCAGCGTGGGCGACGGTCAAGAACGAGTGGCGCGGCGAGTCGATCGGCTGGTTCGACGGCGGAACTCTGGTCGGGACCGGACTGGTGCTCTACCGCCAGCTGCCCGGGCTGAAGCGCTACCTGGCCTATCTGCCTGAGGGACCGGACATCGACTGGACCGACCGCGACCTCGACCGCTGGCTCGATCCCATGACGGCTCACCTCAAGAAGGCCGGCGCCTTTGGCATTCGCATGGGGCCTGCCGTCATCGCCCGACGCTGGCACGCCGCGACCATCAAGGCCGCAATGGCCGACGATGCCCTTGGGACGTTGTCGCAGACCCCCGCCGACGACGTGGACGACGCCGTGCTCGCCGTGGCTGACGGCCTGCAGCAGCGCGGCTGGCGCGAGATCAGCGCAGCAGACGGCTTCTCTGCCGGACAGCCGAAGTACAACTTCCAGGTCCCCTTGGCCAACAGGACCGAGGACGATGTGCTGGCCGGCATGAACCAGCAGTGGCGGCGCAACATCAAGAAGGCAGCCAAGAACGGCGTCGAGGTCACACATGGCACGCGTGCCGATCTGGCCGAGTTCCATCAGGTCTACTCCGAGACCGCCGCACGCGATGGCTTCACGCCACGCCCGCTGTCGTACTTCGAACGGATGTGGGACGCGCTCACCTCAGAAGACGATGACCGCCTCGTGTTGTACCTCGCGCGTCACGAGGGTGACCTGGTGGCTGCCACCACGATGGTGCGCGTCGGCGCCCATGCCTGGTACTCCTATGGAGCGTCGACCACGGCCAAGCGCGACGTGCGCGGCTCCAACGCCATCCAGTGGCAGATGATGCGCGATGCCATGGCAGCTGGCGCGGACGTCTATGACATGCGCGGCATCACCGAGACGCTCGCCGCCGACGATCCGCACATCGGCTTGATCCAGTTCAAGGTGGGTACGGGCGGCGAGGCTGTGGAGTATCTCGGCGAGTGGGATCTTCCACTCAACCGCGCGCTGTACCTCGGCTTCACCCAATATCTGCGGAGGCGCTGATGTCCTTCACCCTGCACGTCGACGCAGCGCGCTGGCGCGCAGGAATTCGACGTGTCGTCGACGCGACGCCGGAGCTGGTCCCGGTCATCAAGGGCAACGGGTACGGATTTGGCCGGGACCTGCTGGCCCGCGAGGCCGTCGCGCTCGGCCTCGACACCATCGCGGTCGGCACCTATGCCGAGGTGCCCGCCGCTCTCGCGTCTTTCACCGGCGACATCATGGTGCTCACGCCGTGGCGGCCCTTTTTGTCCGAGGTCGTGCTGGAGGACCGGGTGGTCCACACCGTGGGCCGGGTCGAGGACATCGTCGCGCTGGCCCACCTCGCACCGGGCGCCCGGATCGTCCTCGAGGGCGAGACCTCGATGTCGCGCCATGGGCTCGACCGACACGAGCTGGCGGCCGCTGTCGCAGCGCTCGGCGACCTCGAGGTGGTGGGATTCGCCATCCACCTGCCACTGATCGGCGCCGGACCGGCCGAGGGACACCTGCGTGAGGCGGAGAGCTGGGCCGCAGCCCTGGCGGCCTCCCAGCTGGAGACCACGACGCTGTTCGTGTCTCACCTGACCCCGACCGAGATCGGCCAGCTCTCCTCCCGCCGGCCGCACCTGACGATTCGCCCGCGGATCGGCACTGCCGTGTGGCTGGGCGATCTGGGCGCCCTCTCGGTGCGCGCCGAGGTGCTCGATCGACACACCGTCGGGCGCGGAGAGCGCGTGGGCTATCGCCAGCGCGCCATCTCCCGCGACGGCGTCCTGCTGGTCGTCGCTGGAGGCACCAGCCACGGTGTCGGGCTCGAGGCGCCCAGGGCCGCTTCCGGCGTGCTCAACCGCGGCAAGACGCTCGCCAAGGGCGGGCTCGAGGCAGCTGGGCTCGCGCTCTCACCGTTCACGATCGCGGGCAAGCAGCGCTGGTTCGCCGAGCCGCCACACATGCACGTCAGCCTGGTGCTGGTGCCCGCTGACGTCGAGGCCCCCGCGATCGGCGACACGGTCGACGTCGCGGTGCGGTACACCACCACGACGTTCGACCGCATCGAACTTCGCTAGCTCACTCCGGTGGCGGCGACGACTTCGTCGGCTTGGGCGCCGGGATCGTCGGGTCTGGATCCGGCTCTGCGGTCGTCTTGGTCGGCTTTGGCTCCGGCTTCGGCTCCGCCTTCTTGGTCTTCTTGGGCTTGGGTGCCGGCGGGACGTAGGTGGTGCCCTTGTCGGCCCTGATGTTGCCCGGAGGAATGAACTCGCCACAGCCCTTCTCGTCCTGGAGGGCCGAGTTCATGTAGGCCTTGAACGTCAGGGCCGGATAGGTGCCACCGAAGAACGGATTCAGGTACCCCTCCAGATCCTCGTTGCCCCTGCCGCGGTTGTACATCACGGTCGTGGCGAGCTTCGGGGTGTAGCCGGCGAACCAGGACGATGACACGTACTGGTTCGTGGGATCCTCGCCGGCGGTCGCCGTGCCGGTCTTGCCGCCGGTGGGGCAGACGGTGTTGCCGTTGGTTCCGGTGCCGCCGCTGGCGGTGACGCCCCGCATCGCCTTGATGACGTCGCCGGCCACGTCCTTGTCGATGGTGCGCTTCGTCTCGACCTCGTGCTTGTACAGCTCGGTCTTGTTCTCATCGCTGACCTTCTCGATCAGGTACCAGTCAGCGCGAACGCCTCCCGCGGCGACCGTGGCGTAGGCGTTGGCCATGTCGATCGGGGGCACCGGGGCGAAGCCGAGCGACGTGACGGCGACCTTGCCGATGTTGTCGGTGACCTTGGCAGGGATCCCAGCGTCCTGCGCTGCCTTGAGCACCTTGGCGGCTCCAGCCTCGACATTGGAGTCCGAACCGCCGCTCATCTGCTGGGTCAGGTCGACGAACGCGGTGTTGATCGACTTGGCGGTGGCCCGCTCAAGCGTCACGGTGCCGAAGGACGAACCGCCGGAGTCGCCCTGATTCTCGACTTCGGCATCGCCGACCGTCAACGGCGAGTTGCCGTTCAGCTGAGTCTGCAGACCGTACCCGTCCTGCAGCGCAGCGATCAGGGCGAACATCTTGAACGTCGACCCGGGCTGAGTGGGCAGCGTGGCCCAGTTCAGCTCGCTCTTCAAGTAGTTGGGTCCGCCGTACAGCGAGCGCACGGCTCCTGTGCCGGGCTGGATCGACACCAGCGCCGTGTGCAGCTCATCGAGTCCACCGGGCCGCACCTGCTTGACCGCGGCGACGGCGCTCTTCTGCTTCTCGTAGTCGACCGTGGTGACGATGCGTAGTCCGCCACCGCGGATCTGCGCGTCGGAGAAGTCCAGGCCCGCCAACTGCTTCCGCGTCATGTCGAGCAGATAACCCTTGGTACCGGCGTACCGGTTGCTGTTCTTCTGCTTGACGACACCGGGGACCTTGTCGCGGAACTTCTCCCGCTCCGCCTCGGTGATCGCGCCCGATTCCAGCATGCCGTCGAGGACGTAGTCGAAACGCGGCTTGAGTCGTTCCTCCCAGCCCTCGTTGTACGGGTCGTAGTAGCTCGGGCTGTTGATGATCGTGGCGAGCATGGCCGACTGCGCGTAGTTCAGGTCTGACGCGGGCTTGCCGAAATAGGTCTTGGAGGCGACCTCGACGCCGTAGGCGCCGTTGCCGAAGTAGATGGTGTTCAGGTAGCCCTCGAGAATGTCCTTCTTGCCCAGCTGGTTGTGGATCTTGACCGAGAGCACGGCCTCCTTGAGCTTGCGCTTGTAGGAGCGCTCCTGGGTCAGGTACAGCACCTTGACGTATTGCTGGGTGATCGTCGAACCGCCCCCGCGGATCTCACCGCTGGTGGTGTTGTCGCGGACCGCGCGAATGATGCCCTTGAAGTCGATGCCGCGATTCGTGTAGAAGGTGCGGTCCTCGGCGGCGATGGCGGCTGCCTGCATCGATGCCGGGATCTCGGAGAGTCCTACGTTCTCGCGGTCCTGGGTGGCGAACGAGCCGATCTGGTGCTTGCCGTCGGAGTAGTAGACCTTGGTGGTCTGGGTCTGGAACTCAGCGTTGGGATCAGGGATCGCGATGGCCCGGTAGAGCACGAAGAAGGTCAGCGCGCCGGCCAAGATGCCGGCGACGGTCAAGAATGCGAGCCAGCGCAGCACCTGGGCCCACCACGGGCCCTGACCACCGATGCCACGCAGCACGCCGCCGGATCGGCCGCCCGAACCCTTCTTCGTGGAGGAGGTCCGACGCCGCGTCGCGGGCTTGCGCTTGGTCTGTGAGGCCACGGGGAAATTCCTTCGTCTGGGTCCATCTCGGGATTCAGTGGGAGATCCATCGCGGATCAAGTCTGACCGAGCCGCTCAAGACGGCAACCGCACCAGTGTGCCGAACCTACCTGAGAGTGCACTGATTCCCCGCGGCCGCTGTGGCGGACCTCACGCCACATTGACTCCGATGCATTGGATCGATGTATCGTGTCGCTATAACGGCACGGCATCACGGTGCCCGGACAGACCTTCAGGAAACGGATGAGATGACGCGACGCGGTGTGGCGCTCGAAGTGGCGGTCCTCGGACTGCTGCACGACACGCCCATGCATGGCTACGAGCTGCGCAAGCAGGTCAATGCCCTGCTCGGGTGGGGCCGCATCCTGTCTTACGGCACGCTCTACCCGTGCCTCAAGGCTCTGGGCAAGGCCGGTCACATCGTGGCCGCTGAGTCCGAGGATCCAGAAACACGGTCACGTCGCGCCC
The DNA here is from genome assembly GCF_049586495.1 of Aeromicrobium sp. Lineage (GTDB taxonomy): Bacteria > Actinomycetota > Actinomycetes > Propionibacteriales > Nocardioidaceae > Aeromicrobium. The sequence continues at coordinate 11,141 of NZ_JBAVCB010000212.1, forward strand.
GCATCGTCTACCGCCTCACCGCTGAGGGGAAGGAACACTTCGCCCAACTGCTGGAGGAGTCAGGCCCGGCGGCGTGGGACGACGACACCTTCGGTGTCCGGTTCGCGTTCTTCGCGCGCACCAGCGCCGCGTCACGAGTCCGCATTCTGGAGGGTCGCCGCAGCCGGCTGGAGGAACGACTGGAGAACGTGAAGTTGGCGGCCCAGCGGGGTCGTGAGCGCACCGACGCCTACACCCGCGAGCTGCAACGCCACGGCCTTGAATCGGTGGAACACGAGATCTCGTGGCTGACCGAGCTCATCGATCGCGAGCGCGATGGCGGCCATCCCCCTGAGGTCCACGAGACCTCCACGCACTGAAATCTGCACGATCACACAGGCATCACCACATCAAAGATATGACAGGAGAACCCATGGGTTCGGTACGAGTGGCAATAGTGGGCGTGGGCAACTGCGCCACGTCCTTGGTCCAGGGCGTCGAGTACTACAAGAACGCTGACCCCGAGGGCACTGTCCCCGGGCTCATGCACGTGATGTTCGGTGACTATCACGTCAGTGACATCGAGTTCGTCGCTGCTTTCGACGTCGACGCCAAGAAGGTCGGTTTCGACCTGTCCGAAGCGACCCAGGCCAGCGAGAACAACACGATCAAGATCGCCGACGTTCCTCCGACCGGCGTCGTCGTCCAGCGCGGCAACACGCTCGACGGCCTCGGGAAGTACTACCGCGAGACGATCGAAGAGTCTGACGCCGCGGCAGTCGACGTGGTCCAGGTCCTCAAGGACTCCAAAGCCGACGTCGTCGTGTCCTACCTCCCGGTGGGTTCAGAAGAGGCCGACAAGTTCTACGCGCAGTGCGCCATCGACGCGAAGGTCGCTTTCGTCAACGCGCTCCCGGTGTTCATCGCTTCCGACCCGGAGTGGGCCAAGAAGTTCGAGGACGCCGGCGTCGCGATCATCGGTGACGACATCAAGAGCCAGGTCGGCGCCACCATCACGCACCGCGTGATGGCCAAGCTGTTCGAAGACCGTGGCGTCGCACTGGATCGCACGTACCAGCTCAACGTCGGCGGCAACATGGACTTCAAGAACATGCTCGAGCGTGATCGCCTGGAGTCCAAGAAGGTCTCCAAGACCCAGTCGGTCACCTCGAACCTGACCGGTTCACTGAGCAACAAGATCTCCGACAAGAACGTGCACATCGGCCCATCGGACTACGTCCAGTGGCTCGACGACCGCAAGTGGGCCTACGTGCGCCTGGAAGGTCGCGCCTTCGGTGACGTTCCGCTCAACTTGGAGTACAAGCTCGAGGTCTGGGACTCGCCGAACTCGGCGGGCATCATCATCGACGCCATCCGTGCGGCGAAGATCGCCAAGGATCGCGGCATCGGTGGAGCCCTGTTGTCGGCCTCGTCCTACCTGATGAAGTCGCCCCCCGAGCAGCGACCCGATGACCTCGGTCGCGAGAAGCTCGAGGCCTTCATTGCCGGTGACGAAGAGCGGTGATCGCTCAGCTGTGACGAGAGGGACCGGACCCGTAGGGGTTCGGTCCCTTTCTCATTGCTGTCGTCATGGTGCAGAGACCTCGGTCAATGAGCGAGAAGACGCCTGAAGGTGTCGCGCATCAGGGCGGCTGCGTCGTCGTAGGACAAGCCTTCGTCCCGGCGCAGCACCAACCAGGTGATGCCGTCGGCCGCCACGAACAGCGACAGGTGCAGGGGCGACGCCTCTGTCGAGACCCTCCCGGTGCCGATCTCGCCGCCGAACGTCGCCACCAAGTCCTGGTGCAGGCGGGCCCGATGCTCGCGTCGGGCCGCGGTGAGTGACGGGGAGAAGGGCTCAACCAGCAGTGCCGATGCGGCCGCCGACGACAGATCCTCCATCCGGT
>NZ_JBAVCB010000213.1:0-14057 GCF_049586495.1 Aeromicrobium sp.
CCCAGCAGCTGGGCAACCTGACGGTCCTGTACGACGACAACGAGATTTCGATCGAGGACGACACCGACGTCGCCTTCACCGAAGACGTGGCCGCCCGCTACGAGGCCTACGGCTGGCACGTGCAGACAGTCGACTGGACCAACGGCGGCACGGGCTACACCGAGGACGTCCAGGCGCTCTGGAATGCGTTCCAGGCGGCAGAGGCGGTCACCGACAGGCCCAGCTTGATCCGCCTGCGCACCATCATCGCGTGGCCGGCACCCACCAAGCAGAACACCGGCGCATCGCACGGATCGGCTCTGGGCGCCGACGAGATCGCCGCCACCAAGAAGCTGCTCGGATTCGACCCCGAGCAGACCTTCGAGGTCGCCGACGACGTCTTGGCCCATACTCAGGACGGAGCCCGCGATCGTGGCCAGGCGGCGCACGCCGAGTGGCAGGTCGGGTTCGAGGCGTGGAAGACCGCGAACCCCGAGGGCGCGGAGCTCCTGGATCGCATGACCGCGCGTGAGCTGCCCGAGGGATGGGACGCCGACCTGCCGATCTACGAGGCGGACGCCAAGGGCGTCGCCACACGCGTCGCCTCGGGTGAGTTCCTCACGGCGGCGGCACCGAAGCTGCCCGAGCTGTGGGGAGGCTCCGCCGACCTCGCGGGGTCGAACAACACCACGCCGAAGGGCCAGCCGTCCTTCTTTCCACCCGAGCGCTCCACCACGATGTTCAGTGGCGACTGGTACGGCCGCGTGCTCCACTTCGGTATTCGTGAGCACGCCATGGGCGCGGTCATGAACGGCATCGCGCTGCACGGCCCCACCCGCGTCTATGGCGGCACCTTCTTGGTGTTCAGCGACTACATGCGTCCCGCGGTGCGCCTTGCCGCTCTGCAGCGCCTGCCCGTCACCTATGTGTGGACTCACGACTCGATCGGCCTCGGCGAGGACGGACCTACCCACCAGCCGGTCGAGCACCTGTCGGCACTGCGAGCCATCCCCGGCCTCGACGTCATCCGCCCGGCGGATGCCAACGAGACCGTCGCGGCGTGGCGCACCCTGATGGGCCTCACCGACCGACCGACCGCGCTGGCACTGAGCCGGCAGAACGTGCCGACCTTCCCCCGCGGCACCGATGACACCGGACAGGACTGGGCCTCTGCCGCACAGGTGTCCAAGGGCGCCTACGTCCTGTTGGAGGCACCGGACGGCGCTGAGCTGGACGTGATCCTGGTCGGCACCGGTTCGGAGGTCCAGCTGGCAGTCGCGGCCCGCGAGACGCTCGCCGCCGAGGGCATTGGGGCGCGCGTCGTCTCGATGCCGTGTCGCGAGTGGTTCGAGGAGCAGGACCCGGCGTATCGCGACGAGGTCATCCCGCCCACCCTGCGCGCTCGCGTCTCCGTCGAGGCTGGCGTCTCGCTCGGCTGGCGCGACGTGGTCGGCGACGCCGGCCGCATCGTCGGACTCGATCATTACGGCGCCTCAGCGTCCTTCGCCACGCTCTACGAGGAGTTCGACATCACAGCGAGCGCCGTCGTCGCTGCTGCCAAGGAGTCGATCGCGGCCGCGGGGGCGGCCCCGTCGGCCCCGTTCCACGCCCGGCCTGCCGGGTCCATCGGTCCGGCCGACACTCACTGACCACCACTTTTTCCTGAAGGGGATTCCATGAACAGCCGTCTGCAAGCCCTCGCCGACGCCGGTGTGTCCATCTGGCTCGACGATCTGTCCCGTGAGCGCATCGAGTCGGGAAATCTCACGTCTCTCGTCGAGGAGGCTGGCGTGGTGGGAGTCACCACGAATCCCACGATCTTTGCCTCCGCGCTGTCCGACGGCGATCGCTACAGCGGTCAGATCGCCGAGCTCAAGGAGTCCGGTGCCGACGTCGACACAACCGTGTTCGAGCTCACCACCACCGACGTGCAGAATGCGTGCGACATCCTGCGGCCGGTGTTCGACGCCACCGACGGTGTCGACGGCCGGGTCTCCATCGAGGTCGATCCGGGCATGGCCCGCGACTCCGACAAGACCGTCGCGATGGCCCAGAAGCTGTGGGACCGCGTCGACCGGCCCAACCTGTTGATCAAGATCCCCGCCACCGAGGAGGGCCTGCCCGCCATCGCGGCCACCATCGCGGCGGGCATCAGTGTCAACGTCACGCTGATCTTCTCGCTGGACCGCTACCGCGGCGTCATGGACGCCTACCTCTACGGTCTCGAGCAGGCGACCGCCAATGATCTCGACCTGGCCACGATCCACTCCGTGGCGTCGTTCTTCGTCAGCCGGGTCGACTCCGAGGTCGACGGCCGACTGCCCGAGGGACATGCCCTGCGTGGCCAGGCGGCGATTGCCAACGCACGTCTCGCCTTCGAGGCGTACGAGCAGGTGTTCGGCGGCGACCGATTCGCAGCGCTCGCCGCCAAGGGTGCGAACCGTCAGCGTCCGTTGTGGGCCTCGACCGGCGTCAAGGATCCGACGTACTCGGACACGATGTACGTCACCGACCTGGTGGTCGCCAACACCGTGAACACCATGCCGGAAAAGACGATGAAGGCCTTCGCCGCTCACGGGGAGGTGCACGGAGACCAGGTGACCATGCACTACGACGACGCCCGGCAGGTGATCGCCGACCTCGAGGCCGAGGGAATCTCCTACGACGAGGTCGTCGCGGCGCTGGAGGACGAGGGCGTCCAGAAGTTCGACGCCTCCTGGGCCGAGCTGCTGGAGACGGTGAAGACCGAGATCGAGAAGGCCTGACGTGCTGGCCGTCGGCCTGACGTCCGCCGACGCCGCAGAGCTCGACACGGCTCTGCGGCAGGCGGTCGCCGACGAGGTGGCCTCGCGGATCGGCGATCAGGACCCCACGCTGTGGGGCCGCGACGCCGAGGAAGAGGCGGCCCGGCGACTGGCGTGGGTGTCGCTCGCCACGACGTCGCGCCCGCTGGTCGACCAGATCATCGGCCTGCGCGACGAGGTTCGCGCCCGCGGTCTCGATCGGGTCGTGCTGTGCGGCATGGGTGGGTCGTCGCTGGCGCCGGAGGTCATCTGCCACACCGCTGGGGTCGATCTGACGGTGCTGGACTCCTCGCAGCCGGACATGGTGCGCGGTGTCCTCGCTGACCGCCTCGACGCCACGGTGGTGGTGGTGTCCAGCAAGTCCGGCGGCACGGTCGAGACCGACAGCCAGCGTCGTGCCTTTGAGCAGGCGTTCCGCGACGCCGGCATCGACCCGGCAGAACGCATCGTCGTCGTGACCGACCCGGGTTCGCCCCTGGAGACAGAAGCCCAGGAGGCCGGATACCGCGTCTTCGCCGCGGATCCGGACGTCGGCGGCCGCTACTCCGCACTCAGTGCCTTCGGGCTGGTGCCGAGCGGTCTGGCCGGAGCCGACATCGCGGCACTCCTCGATGACGCCGAGGCTGCGCACGACGCGGTCTTCGCCGACTCGTCCCAGAACCCGGCACTGCGACTCGGCGTGCTGATCGGCGTCGCCCACCGTCATCGCGTCGACAAGCTGGTGCTGGCGGACCAGACCGGCCACGGTGTCGGCGACTGGATCGAGCAGCTGGTGGCCGAGTCGACCGGCAAGCAGGGTCGAGGCGTGCTTCCGGTCGTCGTGCCGTTCCAGAACGCAGTGAACTTCGAGCCCAGCTCGGCCGACTCGATCCTCGTCACGATCGGCACCACGGAGCCGTCCGAAGCGCAGTCCGGGTGGTCGGTCGGGATCGACGGACCGCTGGGTGCCCAGATGCTGGCCTGGGAGGTCGCCACCGCCGTGGCCGGACGTCTGATCGGCATCGACCCGTTCGACCAGCCCGACGTCGAGAGCGCGAAGCAGGCGGCCCGCGAGGTCCTGGACAGCGGCTCTACTCCCCCGCAGCCCGATGCAGTCGACGGCGGGATCGAGCTGTACGGCACCAGCGCGTCCACCGTCGAGGCTGCCGTCAGGGTCCTGCTCGACCAGCTGGACCTCTCCCACGGCTACGTCGCCATCCAGGCTTACCTCGACCGCCACGCCCTGCAGGATCTGGCCTCGGTGCGGGAGAGCGTGGCCGCCCGCGTGGGTCGGCCCACCACCTTCGGCTGGGGACCGAGGTTCCTGCACTCGACCGGGCAGTTTCACAAGGGTGGCACTCCCCTCGGGGTCTTCCTGCAGATCACCTGTGAACCGGCCCAGGACCTCGCCGTGCCGGGTCGCGACTTCACCTTCGGCTCGTTCATCGCCTCCCAGGCTGTGGGAGATGCCCAGGTGCTCCGCGACGCCGGACGCCCCGTGCTGCGTCTGCACCTGACCGACCTCGACGCGCTCGCCCGAGTGCAGGACGCGCTGCGATGACCTCCAATCCGCTCCGCGACCCCCAGGACCGCAGGCTCCCGCAGATCGCCGGTCCGTGTGGCCTGGTGCTGTTCGGGGTCACTGGTGATCTCGCCAAGCGCAAGCTGATCCCAGCGATCTACGATCTCGCCAACCGCGGCCTGCTGCCGCCGGGATTCGCGCTGGTGGGATTCGCCCGGCACGACTTTGGACGCGACGGCTTCGCCAAGCTGGCCAAGGACGCCGCCAAGGCCGGTGCGCGCACGCCGTGGCGCGAGACGGTCTGGAAACAGCTGTACGCCGGGGTCCGATTCGTCGAGGGGTCCTTCGACGACGACGACGCGTGGCAGGAGCTCGCCAGGACCTTGGCCGAGCTCGACGAGACCCAGGGCACGCAGGGAAATCACGCCTTCTATCTGTCGATCCCGCCCGGCCTGTTCTCGACCGTCGTCAACAAGCTCAAGCAGCACGGGCTCGCCAGTGCCACCGACCAGCACCCGGATGCGTGGCGTCGAGTGGTCATCGAGAAGCCGTTCGGACACGATCTCGCATCGGCACAGGAGCTCAATCGAACCGTCGGGGAGGTGTTCGAACCGGAGTCCGTCTTCCGCATCGACCACTATCTGGGCAAGGAGACCGTGCAGAACATCTTGGCGTTCCGGTTCGCCAACGGCATGTTCGAGCCGGTCTGGAACAGCAACTACGTGGACCACGTGCAGATCACGATGGCCGAGGACATCGGCATCGGCACCCGGGCTGGCTACTACGACGGCATCGGCGCAGCCCGTGACGTGATCCAGAACCACCTGCTGCAGCTGATGGCGTTGATCGCCATGGAGGAACCCGTCTCGTTCAATGCCAAGAGCCTGCGCATCGAGAAGCAGAAAATTCTCGCCAATGCCCGTCCACCGGCCCGGATGGACCTGCACACGGCGCACGCCCAGTACACCGCCGGCTGGGCCGGCGGCGAGCAGGTCAAGGGCTACCTCGAGGAAGAGGGTATTCCCGCCGACTCGACGACGGAGTCATTCGCCGCCATGCGCATCGACATCGGCACCCGCCGCTGGGCCGGCGTCCCGTTCTACCTGCGCGTCGGCAAGCGCCTCGGCCGACGCGTCACCGAGGTCGCCGTGGTGTTCAAACGCGCACCACACCAGCCGTTCAGCAGCAACGACGTGGAGGAGCTGGGCCAGAATGCGTTGGTCATGCGGATCCAGCCGGATGAGGGCGTCACCCTGCGATTCGGTGCCAAGGTGCCCGGCACCGTCATGGAGATCCGCGACGTCAACATGGATTTCGCGTATGGCGGAACGTTCGTCGAGAGCAGCCCGGAGGCCTACGAGCGTCTGATCCTCGACGTCCTGCTGGGCGAACCACCGTTGTTCCCGCGGCACGAGGAAGTCGAGATGTCGTGGCAGATCCTCGATCCCGTCATCAAGCACTGGGCGCGACAAAAATCGATCGACACCTACCCGTCAGGCACCTGGGGTCCGGATTCGGCCAACGCCATGATGGAACGCGACGGACGCCGCTGGAGGAGACCGTAGATGCAAATCACGCTCGAGCACACCAACGCCTCCACCATCGCCAAGGAGATGGTGCGCGCGCGTCTGGCGTCCGGCAGCCCGGCAATGGACATGGTGTTGACGCTGATCGTGGTCTGCGACGACGACACGGTCGAGGACGCTCTCAGCGCGGCCACCACATTGTCCCAGGAACACCCCTCGCGGGTCATCGGCGTCATTCTCGGCAAGGGCACTGGCGGCCCAGATCTGCACGCCAAGATCCGGGTGGGCAGCGACAGGTCCGGAGAGTCGATCCTGTTGCGGATGTCCGGCCAGCTGGTCAAGCATGCGGAGTCTGCCGTGCTGCCGCTGCTGCTGCCTGACTCCCCCGTCGTCGTCTGGTGGCCAGGTTCGGCTCCCTCAGACCCCGCGTCCGATCCCATCGGCGCCTTCGGCACCCGCCGCCTCACCGACGCAGAGGCCACGTCGCAGGCAGTGCGCAATCTGACCCGCGTGGCCAAGCACTACACCCCGGGCGACACCGACCTGTCATGGACGCGACTGACACCGTGGCGCGCGTTGCTGGCCGCAGCCCTGGACCAGGTGCAGAGCCCGGTGACCGGCGGCAGCATCTCGGCCGGTCCGGGCAACCCGGCCGGCGTGCTCCTGGAGGCTTGGCTGGAGAGTCGGCTCGGAGTCCCGATCACATGGCACCGTGTCGATGCCGACCAGATCATGCTGGTCACGCTGGAGACCAAGGCTGGCGAGGTCCGGATCGAGCGCGAGGACGAGAACTCCTGCACGTTCAGCGTTCCCGGTTCGGCGCCCCGCACCGTGCCTCTCGCCCGACGCACGCTCGCCGAGTTGCTGGCCGAGGACTTGCGCAGGCTTGACTCCGACCAGATCTACGGCGACACCGTCCAGTACATGCTGGCGCACCGATGAGTGCCGAGCGGATCGTCCACCCTGACCCTGAATCACTCGCGACGGGCATCGCCGATCGGCTCGGTCGCCTGGTCACCGCTACGCAGTCCGAGGGCCGCGAGCCGCACGTCGTGCTGACCGGCGGCACCATCGCCATCGCCGCGTACGAGCGGCTACGCGCCGACGCTGCCGACTGGTCGCGGGTGCACTGGTGGTGGGGCGATGAGCGGTTCGTGCCCGCCGGTCACGCCGATCGCAATGACCAACAGGCACGTGATGCCTTCCTCGACCGGCTGGCCGTCCCCGCTGACCACGTGCACGCCATGCCTGCGCACGGCTGCTCCGAGTCGATGGCCGAAGCCGCGGACGGCTACGCCGCCACCCTGCCCGCCAACCCCTTCGACCTGGTGCTGTTGGGCATGGGCCCAGACGGGCACGTGGCGTCGCTGTTCCCAGGCTTTGCCCAGCTGACCGAGATGGATCGGCGCTGCGTCGAGGTCTTCGGATCTCCCAAGCCGCCGTCCGAGCGGATCACGCTGACCTTCCCCGCGCTCAACCACGCCGCCGAGGTGTGGTTCCTCGTCTCGGGCGAAAGCAAGGCCGAGGCGCTCACCAAGGCCTTCGGCGACGGCCCGGTGTTCGAGACCCCGGCCAGGGGCGTCCGCGGCCTCCAGCAGACCCTCTGGCTGCTCGACGAGGGTGCTGCGTCCGGCTCGTAGCACCCGTAGGTGCCTGCCCAGATGCCACACTGGTCCGCGTGGATGCCGTCGATGATGCTTTCTCCGCGGTGCCGCGCCACGACTTCCTGCCGCGGTCGCAGCGCCGACGCGCGGCGGCCGATGAGCCTCTCCCCATCGGTCACGGCCAGACGAACTCCCAGCCACGCACCGTGGCGACCATGCTGCGGTTGCTCCAAGTCCGACCAGGCGACCGAGTGCTCGACGTCGGCGCCGGCTCCGGCTGGACCACCGGGCTGCTCGCCCACCTCACCGGGCCGCAAGGGATCGTCATCGCGACCGAGATCGTCCCGGAGCTGGTGGAGGTTGGCCGCGCGAATCTGACCGGCTCCTCTGCATCCGGTCTGAGCTGGGCCCGCATCGAGAGCGCCGATCCGGACGCCATCGGCTGGTCGGCCGAGGCGCCATACGACCGGGTCCTGGTCTCGGCAGAGGCCCGACAGCTACCAACCTCTCTCGTCGATCAGATCACGGTGGGTGGCCGGATGGTCGTGCCGGTCAACGGCACCATGCTGCTGGTGCGACGCGGCCCTGACGGCGTGGCCGTCACGGAGCACGGGCGATACCGTTTCGTTCCCCTGCTCTGAGCGCTTGGTTCAGATCTTGGGGACAGCGCGATCGATGATCGACGCGAGGTCAAGGCCGGGCGGCAGGGTGCCGAAGACGGTGCCCCAGTAGCCGTCGAGGCGTGAGGCCGCGAAGGCGTCGGCCACGGCAGGATGACCGAACCGCACCAGCAGGGAGCCCTGCAGGGCCATCGCCATGTCGCCGACCACGGTGCGCGCGCGTGCCTCGAGCGTGTTGGGATCGCCGAAGGCTTCCTTGAGACCGGCCACGAAGGTGTCCAGACGGTGATCTGCACCCGACGTGACATCCAATTCATCGAACAGCACCTGCAGCGTCTCGGGCTGCCGGGCGACCGCCCGCAGGGTGTCGAGCGCCGCGACGTTTCCGGACCCTTCCCAGATGGACATCAGGGGTGACTCACGAAACAGCCGCGGCATGCCGGAGTCCTCGATGAATCCGTTGCCGCCCAAGCACTCCAGCGCCTCGGCCGCGTGCATCGGCGCGCGCTTGCACACGTAGTACTTCGACGCGGCCAGGCCGATGCGCCGCAACGCCGCTGCTCTCTCGTCACCGGCCAGCGCCTGGTCGGTCAGGTCGGCGAGCCACAGCGCCACGGTCGTGGACGCCTCGGCCTCGACCGCGAGGTCGGCCAGCACGTTGCGCATCAGCGGCTGGTCGATCAGTGCCTTGCCGAAGGCCGACCGGTGGGTGGCATGGTGCGCCGCCTGCTGCACGCCGACGCGCATGCCCGATGCCGAACCCAGAGTGCAGTCCAGGCGAGTCATGTTGACCATCTCGATGATCGTCTGCACGCCGCGACCCTCGTCGCCCAGCCGCCAGCCGATGGCTTGGTCGTACTCGATCTCGCTGCTCGCGTTGGACCGATTGCCCAGCTTGTCCTTGAGCCGCTGCAGCGCGATGGCGTTGGCGGTGCCGTCCGGCAGCACACGCGGGAGCACGAAACAGGTGAGTCCCCCGGGCGCCTGGGCGAGCGTCAGCAGCACATCGGACATCGGCGCGGACGTGAACCACTTGTGGCCCACGATCCGGTAGGTGCCATCGCCCTGGTCCTGGGCCGTGGTCGTGTTGGCTCGCACGTCCGATCCGCCCTGCTTCTCGGTCATCGACATGCCGGCGAGCAGGCCCTGCTTGTCCGTCGGGACCGCGAACGACGGGTCGTAGGCACGGTTGGTCAGCAGCGGCTCGAACTGGGCGGCGACGTCCGGGTCGACCCGAAGAGCCGGCACGGCGGCGTAGGTCATCGAGATGGGGCAGACGTGGCCGGCGTCGGACTGCATCCACGCGCTCAGGCCCGTGGCGCGCACGAGGTGGGCGTGCGGGTCATCGGAGGCCCAGACGGCACCGTGCAGGCCGAAGCCAACAGCCATCGTCATCAGCTCGTGATACGCCGGGTCGTACTCGACCTGATCGATCCGTTGGCCGTAGCGGTCGTGCGTGTGCAGCACCGGCTCGTTGCGCTCGGCCAGCTCGCCGAGGTGACGCACGTGCGCGGACCCAGCGGCCTCGCCGATCTCGCGCACCTGGTCGACCGCGTGCGTGGCGCCCGCCCGCTGCAACGCCTCCTGGTACGGCGCGTACGCCGAGGCGTCGTCGTCGACGAGCGGGGGAACCTGATTGGTCACGAGATGCGTGGGAGGCACCCCCCAAGGTTACCCGTGAGTACTCCGAATCAGAAGATGATCTCGCCAGACTTGCGCTTGGCGCGCAAAGTCTGGATCGCCTCGGTGAGCAGCTCGGCAGCCTCGTCCTCGGAGCGGCGCTCCTTCACGTAGGCCAGATGCGTCTTGTAGGGCGCAGCCTTGGGGGCTGTCGGGCGATTGTTCGAGTCGATGCTGGCCGGCATGCCGCAGCGGGGACAGTCCCATGCGTCGGGCAGGTCGGCCTCGAGAGCGAACTGCAGCTCGGTGGTGTGGTCGTTGATGCAGAAGAACGTGACGTGATGCCGGGGTGCAGCCTCGCCACGTTCCGCCTCGCCCATGGGCCCGGAGCCGATACGGCTTCCGCGAATGGCACCTGCGGCCATCAGTTGCTCACCTTCAACAACAGCCCGAGGGCGAAGATGGAGACGACCCAGATCGCGGCAATGCCGACCGTGATGCGGTCGAGGTTGCGCTCGGCCACTGAGGAACCGCCGAGCGAGCTGGAGATGCCGCCGCCGAACATGTCGGACAGGCCTCCGCCGCGTCCCTTGTGCATGAGCACCAGAACGATCATCATCGCGCTGCTCAGGACGAGCAGGATGGAGAACAGCAAGATCACGTCAGGCCTTCGATAGATCAGGCGCCGGACAGGTCCGGCATGTCATAGAACCGGGCCACACCCGCGAACTCCTCCGCCTGGAGGCTGGCGCCACCCACCAGGGCCCCGTCGACGTCCGACTTGGCCATGATCGAAGCGATGTTCGCGGCTTTGACCGATCCGCCATACAGGATACGCATGGCATCGGCCACTTCCGACGACCAGGTCTCCGCGACCCGATGACGGATCGCCGCACAGACCTCCTGAGCGTCGTCCGGGGTCGCGACCTCGCCGGTGCCGATGGCCCATACCGGCTCGTACGCGATGACGACGGTGGCCAGCTGCTCGGCGGTCAATTCGGCCAACGAGCCGTCTACCTGGGCAAGCGTGTACGCGACGTGCTCGCCGGACTGGCGGACCTCGAGGCCCTCGCCCACGCAGACGATCGGCGCGATGCCGGCATCCAGAGCCTTGCGGGCCTTGGTGTTCACCAGCTGATCGGATTCGCCGTGGTACTCACGACGCTCCGAGTGCCCGACGACCACGTAGGTGCAGCCCAGCTTGGCCAACATGGCCGCCGTGATCTCGCCGGTGTACGCGCCGCCGTCGTGCTCGGAGACGTCCTGCGCGCCGTAGCCGATCTGCAGGTGGTCACCGTCCACGAGCGTCTGCACGCTGCGCAGGTCAGTGAACGGCGGAACGACCACGACTTCGGCCTTGGCGTAGTCGTGCTTCTTGTCCTCGAGGGTCCAGGCCAGCTTCTGCACCAGGACCACCGCTTCCTGATGGTTCAGGTTGGACTTCCAGTTGCCCGCCATCAGCGGTGTACGTGCAGAGGTCTTTGACATCAGACGTCAGTCCCTTCCAGGATCGCGAGTCCGGGCAAGGTCTTGCCCTCGAGGTACTCCAAGCTGGCTCCACCACCGGTGGAGATGTGTCCAAAGGCATCATCGTCGAATCCGAGCTGACGGACTGCAGCCGCAGAATCGCCGCCGCCGACGACTGACAGGCCATCGATCTGCGTCAGCGCTTCCGCGACGGCTCGCGTACCAGCTGCGAATGAGTCCATCTCGAACACGCCCATCGGCCCGTTCCAGAACACCGTGCGTGCGCCGCGGATGATCTCGGCGAATCGCTCGGCAGACGCCGGACCGATGTCCAGGCCCATCTGATCGGCTGGCATCGCGTCGGCTGCCACCACGCTGGCGTCGGCGTCGGCGAACGCCGGCGCCACGACGATGTCAGTGGGCAGCACGATCTCCACCCCTTGGGCAGCCGCCTGCTCCACGTAACGCGTGGCGACGTCGAGCTGATCGGCTTCGAGCAGTGACGTGCCGACCTCATGGCCCTGAGCCTTGAGGAAGGTGAACACCATGCCACCACCGATGAGCAGCGCATCGGCCTTGTCGAGCAGGTTGTCGATCACTCCGAGCTTGTCGGAGACCTTGGAGCCGCCCAGCACCACGACGTAGGGACGTTCCGGGCTCTCGGTCAGGCGCTTCAGCACCTCGACCTCGGCCTGCACGAGCCCACCCACGGCGGACGGCAGACGTTCGGCGATGTCGTAGACGCTGGCCTGCTTGCGGTGCACGACCCCAAAACCATCAGAGACGAAGACGTCGGCCAGCGCGGCGAGCTGGTCGGCGAAGGCTCCCCTCTCGGCGGCGTCCTTGCTGGTCTCGCCGGCATTGAATCGCACGTTCTCGAGCACGGCGACCTCGCCGTCGGCCAGACCGCTGACGACGCGCTGCGCGTCGTCGCCCACCGTGTCGGTGGCGAACTGGACCGGCTGGCCCAGCAGCTCGGCGAGGCGCGCGGCCACCGGCTCGAGCGAGTACTTCGCGGCAGGAGCACCGTCGGGACGCCCGAGGTGCGCCATGACGACGACCCGGGCACCAGCATCGGCCAAGGTCTGGATGGTCGGCACGCTGGCGCGCACCCGTCCGTCGTCGGTGATCCTGCTGCCGTCGAGCGGCACGTTGAGATCACTGCGAACCAGCACACGCTGGCCGCGCACGTCACCCGCGTCAGCGAGGAGGTCTGAGACCGTCTTCACGTCAGAGCGAGGCGCCGACGTGCACGACCAGGTCGGCGAGGCGGTTGGAGTAACCCCACTCGTTGTCGTACCAGCCAACCACCTTGACCTGATCACCGATGACCTTGGTCAGGCCGGAGTCGAAGACGCACGACGCCGGATCGGTGACGATGTCCGAGGACACGATCGGATCCTCGGTGTAGACGAGGAATCCCTTGAGGGGGCCTTCGGCGGCATCCTTGATGATCTGGTTGACCTCCTCGACCGTGGTCTCCCGCGAGGCGGTGAAGGTCAGATCGGTCGCCGAGCCGGTGGGCACGGGCACGCGCAGCGCGTAGCCGTCGAGCTTGCCCTTGAGCTCGGGCAGCACCAGACTCACGGCCTTGGCGGCACCCGTCGAGGTGGGGACGATGTTGATCGCGGCGGCGCGCGCACGGCGCAGGTCCGAGTGCGGCGCATCCTGCAGGTTCTGGTCCTGCGTGTACGCGTGGATCGTGGTCATCAGACCCTTCTCGATGCCCAGCGCGTCGTTGAGCGCCTTGGCCATCGGGGCGAGGCAGTTGGTCGTGCAGGACGCGTTGGAGATCACGGTGTGCTCGGCCGGGTCGTAGAGGTCGTGATTGACGCCCATCACGATCGTGACGTCCTCGTTCTTCGCTGGCGCCGAGATGATGACCTTCTTGGCTCCGCCGTCGATGTGGGCCTTGGCCTGGGTCGCGTCGGTGAAGAAGCCCGTGGACTCCACGACGATGTCCACGCCGACTCCGGACCAGTCCAGCTTGGCCGGGTCGCGCTCAGCGAAGGCGACGATCTTCTGGTCGCCGACGTAGATGTGGCCCTCGTCATGCGTGACGTCGGCGTCCAGACGCCCGAGGATCGAGTCGTACTTGAGCAGGTGGGCGAGAGACTTGTTGTCGGTCAGGTCGTTGACGGCGACGATCTCGATGTCGGCACCGGAGGCGCGAACCGCCCGGAAGAAGTTGCGGCCAATGCGGCCGAAGCCGTTGATTCCTACGCGAACGGTCACGGGGACTTCTCTCCTGCGGTGGTCGGGTGGGTGACGTCGTCAACCCTACTCAGTGTCGTGGCCTCCGGGCGAGTCACCCGCAGATCAGCCGTCCGAGAGGGCCTCTTCGCCCAGGGATGCCTCGGTGTCGGGGATCCCGAGCTCATCAGCCTTCTTGTCGGCCATGGCCAGCAGACGCCGGATGCGGCCGGCGATCGCGTCCTTGGTGAGGGCAGGCTCGTGCAACCGGCCCAGCTCCTCCAGGCTCGCCTGACGGTGCTCGACCCGCAGGCTTCCGGCCATCTTGAGATGATCAGGAACGTCGTCAGCGAGAATCTCCAGCGCCCTCTGGGCGCGGGCTCCCGCCGCGACTGCCGCACGAGCCGAACGGCGCAGGTTGGCGTCATCGAAGTTGGCCAGGCGATTGGCCGTGGCGCGCACCTCGCGGCGCATGCGGCGCTCCTCCCAAGCCAGCAGGGACTCGTGGGCTCCAAGGCGAGTGAGCAGTGCGCCGATGGCTTCACCGTCGCGGATGACCACGCGGTCGACTCCTCGCACCTCCTTGCCCTTGGCGGAGATGCCGAGGCGGCGGGCCGCGCCGACCATGGCGAGTGCGGCCTCGGGTCCGGGGCAGCTGACTTCGAGGGCAGATGACCGGCCGGGCTCAGTCAGCGATCCGTGCGCCAGGAACGCGCCACGCCATGCGGCGACGGCGTCGCACG
>NZ_JBAVCB010000214.1:0-3930 GCF_049586495.1 Aeromicrobium sp.
AGCCAGCCATGGCCGCCGTAGCCGTCGACGAGGGTGCTGACGTGTCTCGCGACGCTGAGCGTCCGCCGCTGTCAGCCATGGACGAGGCCGTCACGG
This sequence comes from Aeromicrobium sp., assembly GCF_049586495.1. Taxonomy (GTDB): domain Bacteria; phylum Actinomycetota; class Actinomycetes; order Propionibacteriales; family Nocardioidaceae; genus Aeromicrobium. Next base: position 97 of record NZ_JBAVCB010000214.1, read on the forward strand.
CCGCTGCCGACGAGGCCGAGAAAGCCGCCGCAAAGGCGCAGAAGGCTGAGGACAAGCAGAACGCACTCGAAGAGGCACAGGAGAACCCGCAGGACGTCGCGCGCAAGATGCTGCCCGACTACGGCTGGGACGCAGCACAGTTCTCCTGTCTGGACGCCTTGTACGTCGGCGAGAGCGGATGGGATCACACCGCCACCAATCCCTCGTCCGGTGCCTACGGCATCCCGCAGTCGCTGCCTGCGGACAAGATGGCGACGGCCGGCAAGGACTGGAAGTCGAACCCGGTCACCCAGATCCGCTGGGGCCTGGACTACATCAAGGCCTCCTACGGCACCCCGTGCTCAGCCAACGCTTTCAAGTCCGGCAACAACTGGTACTGAGCGACCTCGCTCACGTGTCTGGGCGAGCCTTGCTGGGTTGCACCCGCTTCGGCTCACCCGGCATCTTCGGGTAGTCCGGGGGATACGGCAACTCGCCGAGGCCGCGCTCGAGGTCGGCGTCCCAGAGGTCGAGCAGGGGCCGCAGCGAATGAGCAACGTCGTCGATCTCGGCGTGAGCATCGCCGCGGTCGGCCAGCAGGGCCGGCACGGTGTGCACCGTGAACTGGCGTGGATCGTCGGTCTCGGCCAGCTCGTGCCAGGTCAACGGCATCGACACGGGAGCGCCCGGCTTCGGCCGGACGGAGTAGGCCGAAGCGATCGTGCGGTCGCGGGCATTCTGGTTGAAGTCCACGAAGATGTTGTCGCCGCGCTCCTCCTTCCACCAGGCCGTCGTGACTCCCTCGGTGCGGCGCTCCAGCTCCCGCCCGACGGCGATGGCGGCGTGCCGCACGTCCGTGACGGTCCACCGTGGTTCGATCCGCACGTAGACGTGGACGCCGCGATTGCCGCTGGTCTTGCAGAACGCGCGGATCCCCACGTCGTCGAACAGCTGCTTCGCCACGCCTGCGACGCGTACGGAATCGCTGAAGGACGTGTCACCATGCGGGTCGAGGTCGATGCGCAGCTCGTCAGGGTGGTCGTTGTCGTCACGCCGCATGGGCCATGGGTGGAACGTGATGGCCCCCATGTGGGCGGCCCACACCACCGACGCCACCTCGGTGATGCACAGCTCATCGGCGCGCCGTCCCGACGGAAAGTTCACCCGGGCCGACTCGATGAACGCCGGGGCGCCGCGCATCATGCGCTTTTGGTAGAAGGCATCGCCCTTGCTGTCTTGCCGGGTGGAGAGCTCCATGCCCTCGCGCACGCCCTTGGGCCAGCGTTCCAGCGTGACCGGACGGTTCTTGAGCGCCCGGACGATGCCGTCGGCCACATCGGCGTAGTACTGGGCCACCATCTGTTTGGTGACCTCGGCCGAGAAGTCAGTGGCCTCGAAGATCACCCGGTCGGGGCTCGACACCCGCACGGACCTTCCCCCGGCCTCGATCTGCACCGCGTCGCTCGCCATGGGGCCAGCCTAGGGGCCTGTGGACGCCCGTGAGGTCCTTGTCAGACGTGGTTGCGAGGATCACTGCATGGGGACGAACAGCAGGACTGGCCGTGCGGCCGCGCACGGTTCACCTCACGCGATGACGCGGGCCGAGATCCTGGGTCTGATTCACACCGCCGTGCGGTACGCCGCGGTGTCGCAGCGGGTCGTGGCACCCAGGGTCGCCCAGCTCAATGCCCTCGGAGCAGTCTCGACGTCTGCCGACCTCGACCCTGCGGCGCTGGTCGTCGAGGAGGTGCTGTCCAGGATCAGCTCGGCGTGGGAAGACGGCTGGCAACCGCTCGATCTGGCGCACGCGGTCCGCCGCCACACATCGGCCGCCGGCGCCCGGTGGGTGGCTCGGGCGATCCTGATCGAGGCTGAGCAGACCTCGGCAGTGGAGCGCGCGCCCGAGCTCTGGGTCGATCAGCTTCGGTCCCTCACGGCTCGCCACCCTGGCACGGTCGGACCAGAGGGCCTCCTGGCCCGGCGTGGACGCGCTGATGTGGGGGTCTGGACCGTCGTGCTGGTGGTGCCCGACTTCCTGCACCTGTTGCCACGCTCAGAACACTTGATGGCTCCGCCCTCGCAGTGGGGTCATGCGCGGCGTCCCGCTGCGGCTCCGCGGCGGGCACGCCCCCAGCAGACCAAGATGCTGGCCAAGATCCGGGCCCTTCTGGCGAAGGCAGAGTCCACCGAGTTTCCCGCCGAGGCGGAGGCGTTCACCGCCAAGGCTCAGGATCTGATGACCCACCATGCGATCGACGAGGCACTCCTCGCCGACCAATCGGGAGAGTCGATCGAGGTGCACGGCATTCGGGTGCTGATCCACCATCCGTACGGTCTGGAGAAGGCCGCCCTGCTGGCCGTCATCGGCCGCGCCAACCGCACCCGCGCGATCTGGAACAGCTACGCGTCGTGCGTCACGCTCGTGGGTGTGCCCACCGACGTGGCCCAGGTCGACATGCTCTTCACCTCCACGCTGGTGCAGGCCACTCGCGCCATGACCCAGGCGGGCCGGGAGTCCCATGGCCGGGATCGTTCGTCGTCGTTCCGCAAGGCATTTCTCAGCGCCTACGCGGTGCGCATCGGTGAGCGACTCTCCCGCTCCTCCGACCACGCCGCGGAGACCTACGGCTCTGGGCTCGTCCCGGTGCTGCAGCACCAGGCCGTCGCCGTCGACGCTGCATTCGACCGACTGTTTCCTCACGTGACCACGCAACGAAGACGGCGCAACTTCGACGCGCGCGGGTGGGGCGCCGGAACTCGAGCAGCTGATGCCGCCGTGCTCCCAGCCGCAGAAGTCGGACCGTCGCAGCAGGAGGACCACGGGTAAGGCGGACCTTGCTTGAACGGGCGGAAGCATTAACGGCACACTGGTGTTGTGAAATACATGCGGGTGGAGGAGCAGACGTCGGTCGACGACGCTCCCACGCGCACGCGCGTCACCCGCGCGATCCTGGAGAACGGGCCATCCACGGCCGCCGACCTGGCGCACGAGCTGCATCTCACGTCGGCCGCGGTACGCCGTCATCTTGATCTGCTGGTCGCTGACGGCGCGGTGGAGCCGCGCGAGCAGCGCATCGTGGGCCAGCGAGGACGCGGACGCCCGGCCAAGGTCTTCGCGCTCACCGACGCAGGACGCGATCAGTTCAGCCAGTCCTACGACGAGCTCGCGGCGGGCGCGCTGCGCTACCTGCGGGACACCGGCGGCGAAGAAGCTGTCATGGCCTTCGCGCAGCACCGCATGGCTGATCTTGAGGAGCGGGTCCGCCCGCTGCTGGAGCAGGCCGAGCCGCACGAACGGGCCGGCGTGCTCGCCCAGTCACTCACCGCCGAAGGCTTTGCAGCCTCGGTCAGCTCCACCCCGGCTGGCGCCCAGATGTGCCAGCACCACTGCCCGGTTGCCCATGTGGCGGCCGAGTTCCCCCAGATGTGTGAGGCCGAGGCCGAGATGTTCTCGCGGCTGCTCGGTACTCACGTGCAACGCCTGGCGACCATTGCGCAAGGCAATGGCGTCTGCACCACTCACCTGCCGCATCCGACCACCCCAGCAGAGAGGTTGACCTCATGACGACCACATCACATGAGACTCCCAACGCCGTCGAGGAAGCCAATCCCGGCCTCAAGGACGTTGGCCGCTATGAGTTCGGCTGGTCCGACGCCAATGACGCCGGCGCCAACGTGCAGCGTGGCCTCAGCGAGAAGGTGGTGCGCAACATCTCCGCGCTCAAGAGCGAGCCGCAGTGGATGCTCGACCTGCGCCTCAAGGGACTGAAGCTGTTCGGTCGCAAGCCCATGCCCACCTGGGGCTCCGACCTCGGTGGCATCGACTTCGACAACATCAAGTACTTCGTGCGGTCC
>NZ_JBAVCB010000215.1:0-4399 GCF_049586495.1 Aeromicrobium sp.
GGTTCTAGCGACCCGCGACCACTGGGTGAACCGGCTGGACGTCCGACTCCTGATCGCCTCGGTGGACGAGGCGATCGCCGCGGGAATCGTGCCTGACGACGGGAGAATCACCCGGAACCGCCTGCAAATCGGGACCCTGCTGCACGCCATAGAGTCGCACGGCTTCACCGGCGCTTTCGGAGGCGGACGACGCGACGAGGAGAAGGCGCGCGCGAAGGAGCGCGTCTATTCTCATCGCGACGAATTCGGCCAGTGGGACCCCAAGAATCAGCGTCCCGAGCTGTGGAGCTTGTACAACGGTCGGCTGCACCAAGGCGAGCACATGCGGATCTTCCCGATCTCCAACTGGACCGAGCTGGACATCTGGCACTACATCGATCAAGAACAGATGGAGATTCCTTCGATTTACTATGCCCACCAACGCCGCGTCTTCGAGCGCGACGGCATGCTGATGACCGAGAGCGAGCACAACCCGTGTCGAGACGGAGAAATCGCCGAGGAACGCATCGTCCGGTTCCGCACCGTCGGTGACCTCACCCTGACCGGGTGCGTGGAGAGCGCCGCATCCTCGACCCAGCAGGTCATCGATGAGATCTCGGTCGCGACGCTGACCGAGCGAGGCGCGACACGCGGAGACGACCGCTTCTCCGAAGCGGCCATGGAAGACCGCAAGAAGGAAGGGTACTTCTGATGGACTTGCTCCGATTCGCGACCGCCGGCTCGGTAGATGACGGGAAATCGACACTGATCGGGCGCCTGTTGCTCGACTCGAAGGCAATTTTCGCCGACCAGCTCCGGGCGGTCGAAGCCACCAGTGTTGCCAGGGGCTTCGACTACACCGATCTCGCGCTCCTCACTGACGGGCTCCGCGCCGAACGCGAACAGGGCATCACGATCGATGTCGCCTACCGCTACTTCGCGACACCCAACCGTAAGTTCATCATCGCCGACACCCCCGGACACGTGCAGTACACGCGAAACATGGTCACCGGCGCCTCAACCGCACATCTAGGTCTCGTGCTGGTGGATGCGCGCCACGGCCTCACTGAACAGTCACGCCGTCACGCCGTGATCCTGAGCATGCTGCGAGTGCCACACCTCGTGCTGGCCGTCAACAAGATGGACCTGGTCGACTACGACCAAGCCGTTTTCGAAAGAGTTCGGCAGGAGTTCGCGACGTTTGCCACCAAGCTCAACGTGCCGGACCTCGAGGTCATCCCAATTTCTGCACTTCACGGCGACAACGTCGTCAATCGGTCAACCAACATGCCCTGGTACGACGGACCGTCGTTGATCCACCACCTAGAGCACGTCCACGTGGCATCGGACCGCGATCTGGTCGACACCCGATTCCCGGTTCAGTACGTCGTGCGGCCCAAGTCTGATCGATTCCACGACTACCGCGGATATGCCGGGCAGGTGGCTGGAGGAGTCCTGCGGCTTGGTGACACGGTCATCGTCCTGCCAAGCGGCATGACAAGCACCATCGCCGGCATCGACATGTTTGACACGGAGGTCGAGGAGGCTTTCCCACCGATGTCGGTGACCGTACGACTCACTGACGACATCGACGTCTCCCGAGGCGACATGATCGCGCGTCCACACAACGCGCCCGAACCGCAGCAGGACATCGACGCGATGATTTGCTGGATGACTCAGAGTCCGCTGTTGCCGGGCAGCAAACTTGCGATTAAGCACACCACCCGTTCGGCGCGGACATTAATCAAGGAGATCACGTACCGGCTGGACATCAACACGCTGCACCGCGATCAGGACACCAAGCAGCTCGGCCTCAACGAGATCGGCCGCGTGCTTTTGCGCACCACGACACCACTCATGGTCGATCCCTATGCTCGGAACCGAACTACGGGGTCGTTTATCCTCATCGACGAATCAACGGGAGCCACCGTGGCGGCGGGAATGGTGCTCAGGTAGGGGCCACACCGACCGTTCGGATGCGTTGCTTCGGCTCGTTCAGATGCTGTTCATGTGGACCTGCCAAAATGGGGCCATGGACACCTCGGATCTCGCCACCAGCGCGGTGTCCGATGACGCTCCGGTCGAGGCTCCAGCCTCGCCCGACGAGTTCGACGTCGATCCGCCGTACGACTCTGGGTCTGGCACGCTGCCGGCCGATCGGTTCCTGGATCGCGAGCTGTCGTGGACCGCGTTCAACGCCCGCGTGCTGGAGCTGGCCTGCGATGAATCGGTCCCGCTGCTGGAGCGCGTGCGCTTCATGGCGATCTTCGCCAGCAACCTCGACGAGTTCTTCATGGTGCGAGTCGCCGGACTCAAGCGCCGGATCGCTGCAGGCGTCGCCGTGCCATCGGCCAGCGGCCTGAGCCCTCGCGAGGTGTTGTCCCGCAGCCTCGCCGCCAGCCGCGATCTGATGCAGCAGCACGCCAGCACGTTTCACGAGGCCATCGCGCCCGCGCTGAGCTCTGAGGGAATCGCGATGCTGCACTGGGACGATTTGCGCGATGACGAGAAGACGCGGATCAGCCAGACCTACCGCGACCGCGTCTTCCCGGTCCTCACACCGCTGGCCGTCGATCCGGCCCACCCCTTCCCGTACATCTCGGGTCTCTCGCTCAACCTCGCGCTCGTCATGCGCAATCCCGCCACGGGCAAGGAGCATTTCGCCCGGGTCAAGGTTCCGCCCATCATCAACCGGTGGATGCCGGCCGACGAGGGCCGCTTCGTGCCGCTCGAAGAGGTCATCGCAGCCCATCTGGACCTGCTGTTCCCCGGCATGGAGGCAGTCGCCCACCACGCGTTCCGCGTCACCCGCAACGAGGACCTCGAGGTCGAGGAGGACGACGCGGAGAACCTGCTCAAGGCTCTGGAGAAGGAGCTGCTGCGGCGCAAGTTCGGACCACCAGTTCGCCTGGAGGTGGAAGAGTCGATCGACCCCGACGTGCTCGACACCCTGGCCTCCGAGCTGGGCGTCAAGCCCGATGAGGTCGTCCGCCTGCGTGGACCGCTCGATCTGCGCAGCCTCAACGAGATCGCCGACATCGACCGCCCCGAGCTGCGCTTCGATCCTTTCGTCCCCGGCACCCACCAGCACCTGGCCGAGGTCGAGACTGCGTCGCCCGCCGATCTTTTCAGCGCGCTCAGCAAGCGTGATGTTCTGGTGCACCACCCGTATGACTCGTTCGCCACCAGCGTGCAGCGCTTCATCGAGCAGGCGGCCGCGGATCCGAAGGTGCTGGCGATCAAGCAGACGTTGTACCGCACGTCCGGCGACTCCCCCATCATCGACTCGCTGGTCGACGCGGCCCGCAGCGGCAAGCAGGTGCTGGTGCTGGTCGAGATCAAGGCGCGCTTCGATGAGCAGGCCAACATTCGCTGGGCGCGCAAGCTGGAGCGCGCTGGCTGCCACGTGGTCTACGGACTCGTCGGTCTCAAGACCCACTGCAAGCTCGCCCTCGTGGTGCGCGAGGAGCCGGACGGGTTGCGCCGGTACGCCCACATCGGCACCGGCAACTACAACCCCAAGACGGCGCGCCTGTACGAGGACTTCGGGTTGCTGACCGCCGACCCCACCATCACGTCGGACCTCACGCACCTGTTCAACAATCTGTCCGGGTTCGCGCAGGATTTCGACTACGACCGTCTGATGGTGGCGCCAGCCGGGCTGCGCAGCCAGCTGGTCGACCACATCGACGCCGAGATCTCCCACCACCGCGCCGGGCGGCCCTCCGGCATCCGGATCAAGGTGAACTCCATCGTCGACGAGCAGATCATCGACAAGCTCTACGAGGCGTCGACAGCCGGCGTGCAGATCGACCTGATCGTGCGTGGCATCTGCACGCTGCGTCCGGGAGTTCCCGGGATGAGCGACAACATCCGGGTTTCGAGCGTGCTCGGCCGGTTCCTGGAACACAGTCGGGCCTACTGGTTCTCATGCGGCGGCGAGCCGCAGGCGTGGATCGGATCGGCTGATCTGATGCACCGCAACCTGGACCGCCGCGTCGAGGTGCTGGTGCGGATACCCGAGCAGCATCACATCGACCAGATCGGCGATCTGCTGGAGACGATGGCCGACGACTGCACCAGCTCATGGCGGCTCGGCCCCGACGGCGACTGGGTTCGCGGCGACGGCACCCTCAACATCCAGTCCCGGCTGATCGAGCGAGCCAAGGCCCGCCGTTCCCGCTGAAACGTTCGCCAGGGAGCGAAGCGACCGTGAGGGCGAAGCCCGAGGCGAACCACAGCCAACAGGCTCGCCATCGCACGCCTCGGTCGCTGGCGCTCCCTCACAGTCGGCCGCAAGCGGCCTCCCTGGCGAACAGGCCGTTCGCCAGGGAGCGAAGCGACCGTGAGGGCGAAGCCCGAGGCGAACCACAGCCAACAGGCTCGCTTTCGCACGCCTCGGTCGCTGGCGCTCCCTCAC
>NZ_JBAVCB010000216.1:0-10235 GCF_049586495.1 Aeromicrobium sp.
GGCTCGGCTCGTCGTCGGCAGCCATCGTGGGAGGGATCACGGCAGCCCGCGCGCTGATCGACGGCGGTGCGGATCGGCTCGACGACGCGGCGGCCTTCCAGCTTGCGGTCGATCTGGAGGGACATCCCGACAACGTGGCGGCGGCCCAGTTCGGTGGGCTCACGATCGCCTGGGTCGACCACACCGCGGCTGCCGTTGAACGCTTGGACGTGGCGGTCGAGGTCACCGTGTTCGTCCCCGCCGTCGCGGTTGCCACCCAGCACGCTCGAGGACTTCTGCCTGCGTCAGTGCCGCACAGCGATGCTGCGGTGAACGCCGGCCGGGCAGCGTTGCTGATCGTCGCGCTGACCACGGCACCGCACCGGCTGATGGCAGCCACCGAAGATCGACTGCATCAGCACTACCGGACCGAAGCCATGCCCGAGTCCGCTGAGCTGGTGCGCCAGCTGCGGGCCGACGGCATCGCCGCCGTAATCTCAGGGGCCGGTCCGACCGTGCTGGCATTTGCTCGAGGAGTGGCCGATCGCGTGCCAGCGGGATGGGTCGCGCACGAGCTCGAGGTGGAGCCGAGCGGTGTCGCCGTGGTGGAACCCCGCACGGGTGCCGTGATCTGACGGCCGCTGGGTGTTACAGTGGCGATGCCGGAGTTGAGAATCATCTCCCCGGCTAGCGCCATGAAATTCCGCTCGTCTTCGACGGGCAAGCCCACCTCATCGTGACCGGATCATCCGGCACAGGCTCATGGCCATACGCGAAGGAACGTCTGTGACTGAAACCACCACGACCGATACCGCTGCAGCAGCCCCGAAGAAGTCATCCGGCGGCCTCGGCGGCAAGGTGCTCGCCGAACTGCAGGAGATTGCCAAGGATCTCGGCATCGACGGCACGTCGATGCGCAAGGGCGCCCTGATTGACGCCATCAAGCAGGCACGCGGCGACGGACCGGCCACGCCGAAGGCTGACAAGACGGCGAAGGCCGAGAAAGCCGAGAAGGCCGAGAAGGCAGACAACGCGGTCGTCGCCGACGCCACACCGGTGAAGCAGGACAAGCAGGACAAGCAGGACAAGCCGGCCAAGCAGCACGACAAGCCCGCCAAGGCCGACAAGTCCGCCGACGATGCCTCGAGCGAGGCGAAGGGCGACGACACCAAGGGCGGCAACAAGGGTGGTGGCAACAACCGTCAGCAGAACAACGAGGGCGGTGGCCGCAACAACAACCGGAACAGCAACCGTCAGCAGAACAACGAGGGCGGTGGCCGCAACAGCGGCAACCAGTCCACCCAGAACCAGCCCAACCAGGACCGTCAGCAGAACAACAACGATGACGACGATCTGGATGGCAACGGCCGCCGCCGCAACCGCCGCGGGCGCAACCGCAACAACCGCGGCATGGAGTCTGAGCCGACGTACAGCGAGGACGACGTCCTGGTGCCCGCCGCAGGCATTCTCGACATCTTGGACAACTACGCGTTCGTGCGCACCACGGGCTACCTGCCCAGCGAGAACGACGTGTACGTCTCGTTGTCGATGGTGCGCAAGTGGAACCTGCGTCGCGGCGACGCCGTCACCGGCCAGGTGCGCCAGCCCCGTGAGGGCGAACGCAAGGAGAAGTTCAATCCGATGGTCAAGATCGAGACCGTCAACGGCATGTCGCTGGAGGAGTCGGCCAAGCGCGTCGAGTTCTCCAAGTTGACCCCGCTGTACCCCTCGGAGCGACTGCGCCTGGAAGGTGCTGCAGGTGGTCTCACCGGTCGGGTCATCGATCTCATTTCGCCGATCGGCAAGGGCCAGCGCGGCCTGATTGTGTCGCCCCCGAAGGCGGGCAAGACGATGGTGATGCAGCAGGTCGCCAATGCGATCACCGAGAACAACCCCGAGTGCCACCTGATGATCGTGCTGGTCGACGAGCGTCCCGAAGAGGTCACCGACTTCCAGCGCACCGTCAAGGGCGAGGTCATCGCGTCGACCTTCGATCGTCCGGCCACCGACCACACCACGGTCGCCGAGCTGGCCATCGAGCGGGCCAAGCGTCTGGTCGAGCTGGGTCACGATGTCGTGGTGCTGCTCGACGGCATCACCCGCCTCGGCCGCGCCTACAACCTTGCGGCTCCCGGCTCGGGTCGCGTCATGTCCGGTGGCGTCGATTCCTCGGCGCTGTACCCGCCCAAGAAGTTCTTCGGTGCTGCTCGCAACATCGAAGACGGTGGTTCGCTCACGATCTTGGCCACAGCGCTGGTCGAGACGGGTTCGCGCATGGACGAGGTCATCTTCGAGGAGTTCAAGGACGCCGGCAACTGGGAGCTGCGCCTGAGCCGCGAGCTCGCGGAGAAGCGGATCTTCCCGGCCATCGACGTCGCGGCCTCGAGCACACGCCGCGAGGAGACGCTGATGGGCGCTGCAGAACTGGCCGCCGTGTGGAAGCTGCGCCGTGAGCTCAACGAAAGCGCCGGACCCAAGGGCCTGGAGTCGGTGCTCGATCGGCTGAAGGGGTTCTCGACCAACGCTGAGTTCCTGCAGCAGTCCACGTAGACGTCGTAGGTCTCGCGATGACAGCAGGATGGATCGTGGCGACGGCCGAGGCCGCCGCGATCCTCGTGCTGTTCATCGTGTGGCAGGTCTCGGCCAGCCGCCGTCGCTCGTTGAAGCGACGGGTGAATGAGCTGGAGCGGGGTCGGCGCAGACGCCGCTCCGTCCTGTCGCCCGAGGGCGCAGTCAAGGCAGTGTGGGAGACCGCGTCGCTCGTGCGCGACAAGGGCGTCAGCGGCGCTTTCCGTTCGTCGATCAGTGAGATCGCCAACTGGGCCCAGGTCGAGCGGCCCGATCTCATCCGCCTCGCCGGCGACGATGGCTGTGTCGCGATTCTCTTCTCCGACATCGAGGGATCCACGTCGCTGAACGACCGGATCGGCGACAAGAGCTTCATGCGTGTGCTGGCCCAGCACAACGCGGTGGTCACCAAGGAAGTCGGTCGGCACCAGGGCCACGTGATCAAGACCCAGGGCGACGGTTTCATGATCGCCTTCGGAGAGGCCGCCCAGGCGGTGCGCTGCGCCGTGGAGATCGAACGCGCGCTGGGCCGGCGTCGATCCACCACCCAGATTCTGGTGCGCATCGGTGTCCACTACGGGTCGGCCGTGCACCGCGACAACGACATCTTCGGCCGCAATGTGGCACTCGCGGCGCGCGTGGCCGGATTGGCGGAGGGTGGCGAGATCCTGGTCAGCGGCGACGTGATCGAACAGATCGCTCACGACGAGGAGCTCGATCTCATGCTCACCGATCCGCGGTTGGTGCAGCTGCGCGGGCTTGCGGGCGAGCAGGCCGTCGCATCCGTCGACTGGGCCGTGTAGCCCCAGATCCCTGTGGAATGGCCGGTCCTGCCGGCCGCCTCTACGATTGATACATGACAACCGCGCACGACTTCTCAGCCACCGCCATCGACGGCTCCGAGCGCCAGCTGGCCGACTACCAAGGCAAGGTCCTGCTGGTGGTCAACACCGCCACTGCGTGCGGCTTCACCCCCCAGCTGGAGGGGCTCGAGCAGGTCTACAGCACCTACGTGGACCGCGGACTCGTGGTGCTGGGCTTCCCCTGCGACCAGTTCGGGGGCCAGAACCCAGAAGATGACGAGGGCACCGCCGCGTTCTGCGTCAAGAACTACGGCGTCACCTTTCCGATGTTCGCCGAGATCGAGGTCAATGGTGACGGCGCGCACCCGCTGTACCAGTGGCTCAAGACCGAGAAGGGTGGCCTCGGTCCGAGCAAGATCAAGTGGAACTTCACCAAGTTCTTGATCAACACCGACGGTGAGGTTGTCAAGCGCTACGGCTCGACGACCAAGCCCGAGAGCATCGCCAAGGACATCGAGCGTCTGCTTCCGGCGTAGTCTCGCCTGGGTGCAACGGAATATTTGCCGCTCCGATTTTGCTCTAGTACCTGACAACTGGCACCATTCATCCTTGGTCCTGGTTCACGGCCGCAACCGCGCGGATCGACCCAGCACCGTCGAGAGGACATCATGCAGAAGAACATTCACCCGAACTACGTGGAGACCCAGGTGAGCTGCACCTGTGGCAACACCTTCACGACCCGCAGCACGTCCGAAGAGGGCACCCTCCGCGCCGACGTGTGCTCGGCCTGCCACCCCTTCTACACCGGCAAGCAGAAGATCCTTGACACCGGTGGACGCGTGGCCCGCTTCGAGAAGCGGTACGCCAAGAAGTCCTAGCGACCTTCCAGCGCCGGCCCAATCCCACTGCGGTGGTGATGGGCCGGCGTTGTCGTCTTTCACCACCATCCAGCCGGGAGCTCACATGTTCGAAGCCGTCGAGACGCTCGTCACCGAGCACGCCGAGCTCGAGCAGCGCATGGCCGACCCTGCTGTGCACTCCGATCCTGCGGTGGCCAAGAAGGTGGGTCAGCGGTACGCGGAGCTGACCGCCGTGGTCAAGACGTACCGCGAGTGGCAGCAGTCGCTCGAGGACGTCGAGGCCGCCCGAGAGCTGGAGATGAACGACGAAGTCGCCACCTTGGAAAGGCGCATCCCCGAGCTGGAGGAACGGTTGCAGCACCTGTTGGTGCCACGCGACCCGGCCGACGGCAAGGACATCTTGATGGAGATCAAGGGGGGCGAGGGCGGCGAGGAGTCGGCCCTGTTCGCCGGCGACCTGCAGCGGATGTACGCCCGGTTCGCCGAGCAGCATGGCTGGAAGACCGAGATCCTCGACTCCAACGAGTCGGCACTCGGAGGCTTCAAGTCCGTGACGATGGCCGTCAAGGCCAAGGGAAGCCCACCACCGGGCGAAGCCCCCTACGCGAAGCTGAAGTTCGAGGGCGGGGTGCACCGCGTCCAGCGCGTACCGGTCACCGAATCGCAGGGCCGTATCCACACGTCGGCCGCCGGCGTCCTCGTGATGCCGGAGGTCGAGGACATCGATGTCGAGATCCACGACAACGACCTGCGCATCGACGTCTATCGGTCGTCCGGACCCGGCGGACAGAGCGTCAACACCACCGACTCGGCAGTGCGCATCACCCATGTGCCCACCGGCATCGTGGCCAGCTGCCAGAACGAGAAGAGACAGCTGCAGAACCGCGAGCAGGCCATGCGCATCCTGCGAGCGCGCCTGTACGAGGCAGCTCAGGCCGAGGCCGACGCCGAGGCGGCGGACGCTCGCAAGTCGCAGGTCCGCACCGTGGACCGCTCGGAGCGGGTGCGTACCTACAACTTCCCCGAGAATCGGTTGTCGGACCACCGCACCGGTTTCAAGGCCTACAACCTCGACCAGGTGATGAACGGCGCCCTTGACGACGTCATCACGTCTCTGGTCGAGGCGGACCTCACGGAGCGGCTCGATCGGATCGAGCGGCCCGAGCAATGACCCAGGTCAGGAGCCAGGCTGAGCGCCTGCTCGAGGACGCGGTCGCGTCCCTCGAGCAGGCTGGGGTCGGCTCGCCGGTCGCCGATGCTGAGTGGTTGCTGAGCCACGTGCTCGGGGTCCCGAGGGGTCTGCTGCGTCGCGCGCCGATCGACAGTGCGCAAAAGTCCGCCTATCTCGACCTGATCGACGCGCGCTCCCGCCGCTTTCCTCTGCAGCACCTCACGGGGAGTGCTGCGTTCCGGTACGTCGATGTCGAGGTCGGGCCCGGCGTCTTCGTGCCGCGGCCGGAGACCGAGCTGCTGGCTGGATGGGTGATCGACCACGTCGCGGCGATCTCTGAGCCCACAGTCGTCGAGCTCTGCGCCGGATCGGGGGCCATCTCGCTGTCGATCGTCGACGAGGCCCCGCACGCGAGCGTGCACGCTGTCGAGCTCGACCCGCCTGCCTTCGAGTGGGCCCAGCGCAACCTGGTCGGGACAGGGGTGGACCTGCGTCTTGGCGACATGGCCGATGCCTTTGGCGATCTCGACGGGGCGGTCGACGTCGTGGTGGCCAACCCGCCCTACATCCCGCCGGATGCCTGGGAATCGGTCGTGCCGGAGGCGCGCGATCACGACCCGTCGCTGGCGCTCTGGTCTGGCGCGGACGGACTCGATGCCATGCGCATCGTCGAGCAGGTCGCGTGGAGGTTGCTCAAACCGGGTGGAGTCGTCGGAGCCGAGCACGCCGATGCACAGGGCGAGTCGGCCCCCGCGGTCTTCGCACCACGCTGGTCCGACGTCCGCGACCACCGAGACCTGGCCGACCGGCCCCGATACACGACGGCTGCTCGCCCGGCCCACTAGAGTCACGCGAATGGGTGGCGAACTGGCGTTGATCGGCACCGCCATCGCCGTCGGGCTCGGTGCCGCGTTCCTGCCGGTCTTCGTCAACGCCGAGGTGTATGTCGTCGCGATCGGCGCGACGGTCGACAGCAAGCTGCTCCTGGTCATCTTGATCGTGGTGCACGTCATCGCCACCACGGTCGGCAAGGCCATCGTGTTCCAGCTGGCCCGCAAGGGCACCCGCAAGATCCGCTCGGTGGAGCGTCGTCCACCGCGCAACCGATTCGTGGCGTGGGTGCGTCGCGTGGGTGACCGACTGCTCGGGCTGCTGGATCGCCCCTACGCCGGCGGACTCACGGCGTTTGCGTCGTCCTTGACCGGCGTACCCCCGCTGGCGATCGTGACGCTGCTGGCGGGCGCGTCCAAGCAGCCGCAGTGGCTGTTCCTGACCATGGTCTTCATCGGCCGGCTGATCCAATTCCTCGCCATCGCGTTCCTGTTCCACCAGCTCAGCTGGTTCTGACGCCCGGCCAGCGGCGACGAATCGATCGCACGGCCTACGATGACCGGGTGCTGTACGACTGCCGCGACGACGCCTCCTTTGACGCGGGGCTGCTGCACGCTCACAGTGCGCTCGAGGACGGTGAGCTGATCGTCCTGCCGACTGACACCGTGTACGGCGTCGCCGCCGATGCGTTCTCGCCCCAAGCCGTCCAGCGCCTGCTCGACGCCAAGGGGCGCAGCCGTCAGATGCCGCCCCCCGTCCTCGTCGGCGCGCCCACGACCCTGGGGGCCCTCGCGGTCGACATCCCCAGCTGGTTGCGGTCAGCCGTCGAGCAGCTGTGGCCGGGCCCGCTGACGGTCATCTGTCACCAGCAGCCCTCGCTGACCTGGGACCTCGGCGAGACGCACAACACCGTGGCGGTGCGCATGCCCAACGACCCGGTGGCGCTTGCCCTCCTCAAGCAGACCGGCCCGCTGGCGGTCAGCAGCGCCAACACGACAGGTGACCCACCAGCCACCACAGCCCAGGCCGCTCACGACATGCTGGGTGAGGCCGTCGCCGTCTACCTCGATGGAGGACCGACCACTTCGGGAACGCCGTCGACCATTCTGGACGCCACCGGCAGCACCCCCCGCATCCTGCGGGCCGGTGCGATCGGTCTGGACGTGCTGCACCAGTTCAACAACACCATCGAAGACGTGCTGGCATGAGGGAGTACCTCGTCGTGGTCGGCATCGCGCTGGGTGTCACCTACCTGCTCGCCTCGATCGCCCGCACCTCGGCGCACCACCTCGGCGCAGTGGCGCGCGTGCGCGACCGCGACGTGCACGCCGTGCCAACGCCCTACTTCGGTGGGCCAGCGATGCTCGGCGGTCTGCTCGCCGCCTATCTGGCCGCGACCCACCTGCCGTTCCTGTCGCTCGCCGACGAGTCGGTCTTCGGCCCGGTGCGCGGCGTGCTGCTGGGCGGCACGGTCATCTGCATCGTCGGCGTCATCGACGATCTGTACGAGCTCGACGCGCTGAGCAAATTCGCCGGGCAGGTGCTCGCCAGCATCTTGGTCGTCACACAAGGTGTGCAGTTCGTGTATCTGCCGCTGTACGGCAACTACCTGGGTCTGGATCAGGCTCAGGCGACGATCTTCACGGTGCTGCTGATCGTCGGCACGGCAAATGCAGTCAATTTCGTCGACGGTCTGGACGGTCTGGCGGCTGGCATGGTGGGCATCGGCTCGGTGGCGTTCTTCGCCTACGCCTTCATCCTCGCGGTCGAGAATGGCGAGACTCGCGCCATCGCGGCGGCACTGCTCACGGCGTCGTTGGCGGGCGCGTGCTTGGGCATCTTGCCGCACAACTTCTTTCCGGCCAGGATGTTCATCGGGGACTCCGGCTCGATGCTGATCGGCTTTGTTCTGGCTTGTTCGTCGATCAGCCTCACGGGGCAGTTCCCTGCCACCAGCCTCGCCGAGGGCATTGGCGGCGCGGAGGTGACCTTCCTGCCCGCGCTGCTGCCGCTGATCCTGCCGTTCACGATCCTGCTCGTGCCGTTTGCCGACCTGGCCCTCGCCGTCGTCCGCCGCACGCGGGCCGGGCGCTCGCCGTTCAGCCCCGACAAGATGCACATCCACCACCGTCTGCTGGAGATCGGCCACTCGCACCGTCGTGCCGTGCTGCTGATGTACGCGGCAGCCGGGCTCGTGGCGTTCGGCAGCGTGGTCATCAGCTTGTTCAGCGGCTGGCAGTCCATCGTGGGCTTCGGCGTGCTGTCGCTGCTGACGGCGGCCGCGGTGTTCGTCCTGCCCAAGCTGGATGACAAGATCTGGTCCTCATGAAGACTCTCGCCCCCATCGTGCTGCCGATCACCGTCCTGACGGCTGTCTGCGCCGGCGTCGCGGCATTCACTGCCGGCGGCCCCGGTGCTCTCGGCGCTGCACTGGGCGGACTGGTCGTCGTGCTGTTCCTCGGCTCCACCCCGGTCGTGCTCGAGCCCATCGTGAAGGCCAATCCTCAGCTCTCGCTGGGCGTTGCCGTGGCCTTTTTCGGCACCAAGGCCGCGGCGGCCGTCATCGCCCTGCTCTTGCTGTTCGACGTGGGAGGGATCGCCCGACACATCGACTCCGCATCCTTTGGCATCAGCGCCGCGATCGTCTCGATGGCCTGGACGCTTCTGCAGGTACAGGCGTTTCGCACGCGGCGGGTTCCCACCTATGACCTGGGTGAACAGGATTCCTGATCGGCTGATAACCTCAACACCAACATGAGCGAGTGCGGTCCGGCTAGATCGGGCAGTGTTGCTCCCGCATGATGACGCTGGCCGTTTTTGCCGGATCGCCGACCACCCATCAGTCGGATGTCGACCGCGCCATGAGACAAAGGTGACCGAGTGAGCTTCGCCTCGACCACGTTCTGGGCTGCTTCAGGACCCCCGAGCCCGGGACCTGCAGACTTCAATCTCCCTGCGATCTTCTCGGTCGGCGGGCTCGATGTCACCAAGCCCATGTTGCTGGTGGTCCTGTCCGGATTCTTGATCATCGGGCTGTTCTACTCGATGGCCAAGCCCGCCCAGGTGGTTCCCGGTCGCATGCAGTTCGCCGGCGAGATGGTCTACGGCTTCGTCCGCGATGGCATCGCTCGCGAGAACATCGGGTCCAGGGACCACATGCGGTTCGTGCCCTACCTGTTCTCGATCTTCCTGTTCGTGCTGATCAACAACTTCTACGGACTCATCCCATTTCTGCAGTTCCCCTCGATGTCGCACATCGGCTACCCGCTGGCCATCGCCGTGCTGAGCTGGCTGGTCTACAACGGCGCCGGCATCAAGAAGAAGGGCTTCCTCGGCTACCTCAAGCACGAGACGGTGCCCGCTGGCATGTCGGGCCCGATCCTTTTGCTCCTGGTCCCGCTGGAGTTCTTGTCCAACATCTTGTTGCGGCCCATCACACTGACGCTGCGTCTGTTCGCCACGATGTTCGCGGGCCATCTGCTCCTGATCTTGTTCTCCCTTGGCGGCGAGTTCTTGCTGCTGCACTCGGAGAACGCCCTGCGGTACCCGGCCGGCATCATCAGCGCCCTGCTCGCGGTCGCCATCAGCTTCCTGGAGATCCTCATCATGTTCCTCCAGGCGTACGTGTTCACCCTGCTCTCGGCGATGTACGTCGGCGAGGCGCTGGCGGACGAGCACTAAGACCCACAACTTCATCCAGCAGCACCCGCACGACCCCATCAGCGACGCAGTCCGTGCGTCACAACGAAAGGAAATGCCGTGGAGACCATCGGCTCTCTGAACATGGTCGGTCTCGGCCTCGCCGCGATCGGCCCCGGTATCGGCGTCGGCCTCATCTTCGCTGCGTTCGTCACCGGAGTCGCCCGTCAGCCTGAGGCTGAGGGCAAGCTGCGCCAGATCGCCATCTTGGGCTTCGTGCTCGCCGAGCAGTTCTTCATCATCGGCCTGGCCCTGGCGTTCGTCCTCAAGGCCAGCAACACCTGATCACTCGACCGACAGAAGGCACACACATGATCGCGACAC
>NZ_JBAVCB010000217.1:0-10051 GCF_049586495.1 Aeromicrobium sp.
GTGGATGACGTGCTCATGTCTCGCTGACTCCCCTCAGAGCTTGATCTCGATGTCGACACCAGCCGGCAGGTCGAGTCGCATCAGCGAGTCGACGGTCTTCGGCGTGGGGTCGATGATGTCGATGAGCCGCTTGTGCGTGCGCATCTCGAAGTGCTCGCGGCTGTCCTTGTACTTGTGCGGCGAACGGATCACGCAGAACACGTTCTTCTCAGTGGGCAACGGCACCGGGCCCGCGACCTTGGCGCCCGTGCGGGTCACCGTGTCGACGATCTTGCGCGCCGACGAGTCAATGACTTCGTGGTCGTAGGCCTTGAGCCGGATACGGATCTTCTGTCCCGCCATGCTCTGATGTCCTTTTCTTCGCTTCGCTTGAGGTCGCCCCGGTGGAATCCGGGCCGATCATGGCTCCGGCCTCCGAATCCCGAGGTCGGGCGTGTCGCGGCGCGAATCACACGCGTACGTCACACACTTCTCGAGTTGGGTGGTTGGACCCGCTGCGCCCAAGACATCGATGTTCGTCGTGTCCTGCGCTGCTGCGGGACGAGCCCGGTCTCAGGTTCGGCGTTGCACGATGGCCGGGCGTGAGTCCTGACCGCAACGCCCCAGCGACCGCGCCGGAGCAACCTGAATATTCTGGCAGAGGTCTGGCGCCAAACCAAATCGAGGTGGGCGACGAGCGATCTGCCGCCTCAGGCGCGCTGTCGGTCCTGCCAGGTCGTGAGGCAGATCTTGTTGCCCTGCGGGTCGGCCAGCACCCAGAAGGCGGGTGCGAACTGGTCGCTCGACAGGGTCCCGCCGGCCGCCAGGGCGGCGTCGATGCGCGGCTGCACCTGCTCGGGCGGCACGCGCAGATCCAGGTGCCAGCGCTGCGCAACGTCGCCGCCACCGCAGGTGCCGGGCTCGGTCTGCTGGAACCAGACGGCCGGCACCTGGCCGGTGGGGTCGACGAGGTCGTCGTGCGCCTCCCCCGGCTCGACGGCCAGCACGGCGGACCAGAACGGGCGGATCAGATCGATGTCGTCGGTGTCGAGAGCGAGCTCGACGACCGCCAGCCCGTCGGTGTCGGCCTCGGCGGCGAGGTCGGCGGCGATCTGACTGATCTCGCGGGCGAGCCTGATGTCGCGCGCAGTGATGCCCCCCACGTCGTGGGAGCTGAGCCGCACCGTGACCGTGGGGTAGGTGAGCTCCAGATCCGGGTGGTGGTTGGCGGCCTCGGCCGCCTCGGCCGTGCGCCGAACGAGCTCGAGGCCGGTGCGGAAGTCGCCGGTGCGGAATCGGGCCATCAGCCGCCCCAGCAGCGGCCGCCAGTCACCCAGCGCCTCTGCCTCGATCTGCGGACCGTTCATCACGGTCTTGTCGTCGCTCATGCTGTCCCCTTCGGTCGTGCTCAGTGGTGGACGTGCTGCTCGGAGTCCTCGTGCCCGGCGGGCTCGATCTGGAACGTGGAGTGCTCGACGTCGAAGTGATCGGCGAGGCAGTCGCGCAGGCCGTCAAGCACGGCGTGCGCCTGCCCCATCTGGGTGATCGACTCATCAACGACCACGTGCGCGCTCATCACGGGCATCCCGGACGTGATGGTCCAGACGTGCAGGTCGTGGACGTCCAGCACACCGTCCAGGCCCATGATGTGAGAGCGCAGCTCGACCAGGTCGACGTCGCGCGGCGTGGCCTCCAGCAGCACCTCGGCCACGTCCCGCAGCAGCGAGAGGGCCCGCGGGACGATGAGGGCCGCGATGACCAGCGAGGCGATCGCATCGGCCGGCGTCCATCCGCTGAGCGCGATGACGGTCGCCGACACCAGCACCGCGATCGACCCCAGAGCGTCGCCGAGGACCTCGAGGTAGGCGCCGCGGACGTTGAGGCTCTCGGCGGCGCCGGGTCGCAGCAGCAGCAGGCCGACGACGTTGGCCACCAGGCCGATCGATCCGGCGATCAGGATGGGCGTGGCCTCCAGCTGCACCTGCGAGCCCAGCCGGCCGATGGCGCTCCACACCACGAACCCGGCCAGCACGAGCAGCACCAGCCCGTTGAGGCCGGCCGCCAGCACCTCGGTGCGGTGGTAGCCGAAGGTGCGGCGCGAGCCGGGCGCTCCCCCGCGCTGAGCCACGGCGATGGCTGCCAAAGCCATGGCGATGCCCACGGAGTCGCCCAGCATGTGTCCGGCGTCGGCCAGCAGGGCCAGACTTCCGGTGACGGCGGCCGCGACGGCTTCGACGCAAAAGACGCCGAGCGACAGCCCGAGCACCGCGGCCAGACGCCCACGATGCTTCACGCCGGTGCCCCCGTGGTCGTGTCCCATGCTGTGAAGGCTACGCACTTCGCTGCGGACCCGAAACGCAAGAGCCCCCCACCGCCGAAGCGGTGAGGGGCTGCTGCAGAGAGCTGGTGGTGCTAGCTCACTTGTTGATCTTCGTCACGCGACCGGCGCCGACGGTGCGGCCACCCTCGCGGATGGCGAAGCGCAGGCCCTCCTCCATGGCGATCGGCTGGATCAGCGCGACCGTCATCTCGGTGTTGTCGCCGGGCATGACCATCTCGGTGCCCTCGGGCAGCGTGATGACGCCGGTGACGTCCGTGGTGCGGAAGTAGAACTGCGGACGGTAGTTGTTGAAGAACGGCTTGTGACGGCCACCCTCCTCCTTGGACAGGATGTAGACCTGGCCCTCGAAGTCGGTGTGCGGCGTCGTCGAGCCGGGAGCGATGACGACCATGCCGCGCTCCACGTCCTCACGCTTGGTTCCGCGCAGGAGCAGTCCGACGTTCTCGCCGGCCTGGCCCTCGTCGAGGAACTTGCGGAACATCTCGATCGCGGTGACCGTGGTGCTCTGCTTGGTGTCACGGATGCCGACGATGTCGACGTTCTCGTTGACCTTGATGATGCCGCGCTCGATACGACCGGTGATGACGGTTCCACGACCGGTGATCGTGAAGACGTCCTCGACGGGCATGAGGAACGGCTTGTCCGTCTCGCGCGGGGGCATCGGGATGAAGTCGTCGACGGCCTTCATGAGCTCGAGGATCGACTCGCCCCACTTGGCGTCACCCTGCAGTGCCGGGTGAGCGGCGACCTTGACGACGGGGACGTTGTCGCCGTCGAACTCCTGATCGCTGAGCAGCTCGCGAACCTCGAGCTCGACGAGCTCCAGGATCTCTTCGTCGTCGACCATGTCGCACTTGTTGAGCGCGACGACCATGGCGGGCACGCCGACCTGGCGAGCGAGCAGCACGTGCTCACGCGTCTGGGGCATGGGGCCGTCGGTGGCGGCAACCACGAGAATGGCACCGTCCATCTGGGCCGCACCCGTGATCATGTTCTTGACGTAGTCGGCGTGGCCGGGGCAGTCGACGTGCGCGTAGTGACGGTTCTCGGTCTGGTACTCGACGTGCGAGATCGAGATCGTGATGCCGCGCTGCTTCTCTTCGGGCGCCTTGTCGATCTGATCGAAGGCCGAGGCCTCGTTCAGATCGGGGTATGCATCGTGCAGCACCTTGGTGATCGCCGCGGTCAAGGTCGTCTTGCCGTGGTCGATGTGTCCGATGGTGCCGATGTTCATGTGCGGCTTTGTCCGCTCGAACTTCGCCTTGGCCACTGGGGCTCCTCCTGGTTGATGTACTGCTGTGCTTGAAAAAGTGTCGTGCTGGCTGAAGGCCGCAAGTAGGACCCGCCATGGGCCTCGGCCATCTTATGAGACGGTTCCGCGCCTACTCGCCGCGGGCCTTCTTGATGATCTCCTCCGCGACGTTCTTGGGAACCTCGGCGTAAGAATCGAACTGCATCGAGTATGACGCACGGCCCGAGGTCTTGGACCTCAGGTCGCCGACGTACCCGAACATCTCGGACAACGGCACGATCGCCTTGATCATCTTGGCGCCACCGTAGCCCTCCTCCATGGCCTGAACCTGGCCACGGCGGGAGTTGAGGTCGCCGATCACGTCGCCCATGTAGTCCTCGGGCGTGGTGACCTCGACCGCGAACACGGGCTCGAGGATCACGGGATCGGCCTTGCGTGCGGCCTCCTTGAACGCCATGGACCCGGCGAGCTTGAAGGCGAGCTCGGAGGAGTCGACGTCGTGGTACGCGCCGTCCTCCAGCGTGACCTTGACGTCCACAATCGGGTAGCCGGCGAGGACGCCGAACTGCATGGCGTCCTGGGCTCCGGCGTCGACCGACGGGATGTACTCGCGCGGGACGCGTCCACCGGAGACCTCGTTGGAGAACTCGTATCCGCCCTCGCCACCGACGACCGGCCCCGTGGGGGCAATGCCGATGATGACCTTGGCGAACTGACCCGAGCCACCGGTCTGCTTCTTGTGCGTGTAGCTGTGGCCCTTGATGGTGCCCTTGATGGTCTCGCGATACGCGACCTGGGGCTTGCCGACGTTGGCCTCGACGTTGAACTCGCGCTTCATGCGATCCACGAGGATGTCGAGGTGCAGCTCGCCCATGCCGGCGATGATGGTCTGACCCGTTTCTTCGTCGGTGTGCACCTGGAAGGTCGGGTCCTCCTCAGCGAGACGCTGGATGGCGATACCAAGCTTTTCCTGGTCGCTCTTCGTCTTGGGCTCGATGGCCACCTGGATGACCGGAGCCGGGAAGGTCATGGACTCCAACACGATCGGCTTGGCCGAGTCGGCCAGCGTCTCACCCGTGGTGGTGTCCTTGAGGCCCATGACGGCGACGATCTGACCGGCACCGACCGACGCGATCTCCTCACGCTTGTTGGCGTGCATCTGGTAGATCTTGCCGATCCGCTCCTTGCGACCCTTGGTCACGTTGAGCACCTGCGTGCCGGCCACGAGGCGACCGGAGTACACGCGCACGAAGGTCAGCTTGCCCAGGTGGGGGTCGGAGGCGATCTTGAAGGCCAAGCCGGCGAACGGCTCGTCCTCAGACGGCCGACGGGTGTCCGTCTTGCTCTCGTCCTTCGCGTCGATTCCCTGGATCTCGCCCACGTCGAGCGGATTGGGCATGTAGTCGATGACGGCGTCGAGCAACGGCTGGATGCCCTTGTTCTTGAACGCCGTTCCACAAAAGACCGGGTTGAGCTGAGTCGCAAGCGTGGCGCGGCGGATGGCGGCCTTGAGCTCGGCCACCGAGATCTCCTCACCATCGAGGAACTTCTCGGCAATCTCGTCATCGACGTCCGACAGCGTCTCCAGCAGCTTCTCGCGACCCTCGGCGGCAGCGTCGACCAGATCCGCCGGGATCTCCTCGACGTCGTAGTCCTCGCCGATCGCGGTCTCGCCGCGCCAGGTCAGGGCACGCATGCCGACCAGGTCGACGACGCCCAGGAAGTCGGACTCGGCGCCGATCGGCAGCTGCATGACCAGTGCCCGAGCGCCAAGGCGCTCGCGGATGGTCTTGACGCAGAAGTCGAAGCTGGCACCGGTGCGGTCGAGCTTGTTGACGAAGCACATGCGCGGAACGCCATACTTGTCGGCCTGACGCCACACGGTCTCGGACTGCGGCTCCACACCGGCAACACCGTCGAACACCGCAACGGCACCATCGAGCACACGCAACGAGCGCTCGACCTCGACCGTGAAGTCGACGTGTCCCGGGGTGTCGATGATGTTGATCTGGTGGTTGTTCCACCAGCAGGTGGTGGCAGCAGAGGTGATCGTGATGCCACGCTCCTGCTCCTGCTCCATCCAGTCCATCGTGGCGCCACCGTCGTGCACTTCACCGATCTTGTACGTGATGCCGGTGTAGAACAGGATGCGCTCGGTGGTCGTCGTCTTGCCGGCATCGATGTGCGCCATGATGCCGATGTTGCGGACCCGAGTGAGGTCCGTGGTGATGTCGGTTGCCACAGGGGCTCAGCTTTCCTTCGAAGGTGGTGGAGGACAGGTTGCGGCGCGATGGACTCGCGCCGCAACGCGTGTCACCAGCGGTAGTGGGCGAATGCCTTGTTGGCTTCGGCCATCTTGTGCGTGTCCTCGCGCTTCTTGACCGCGCCCCCGAGGCCGTTGGAGGCATCGAGCAGCTCGTTCATGAGGCGGTCGGACATCGTCTTCTCGCGACGGGCGCCGGCATAGCCGACGAGCCACCGCAGCGCCAGGGTGTTCTGGCGAACCGGGCGGACCTCGACGGGCACCTGGTAGGTGGCGCCGCCGACGCGGCGGCTCTTGACCTCGAGGCTCGGCTTGACGTTGTCGAGCGCGCGCTTGAGCGTGATGACCGGGTCGGTGCCCGACTTCTCACGGGTGCCCTCGAGGGCGGTGTAGACGATGCGCTGGGCGACTTGCTTCTTGCCGTCGACCAGGACCTTGTTGATCAGCGAGGTGACCAGCTGGCTGCCGTAGACCGGATCGGTCTCGACAGGACGCTTGGTTGCGGGACCCTTACGAGGCATTAGGCCTTCTCCTTCTTCGCGCCGTACTTCGAGCGGCCTTGCTTACGGCCCTTGACGGACTGCGTGTCGAGCGCGCCGCGGACAATCTTGTAACGAACGCCGGGGAGGTCCTTCACACGACCACCGCGAACGAGCACGATGGAGTGCTCCTGCAGGTTGTGGCCCTCGCCGGGAATGTAGGCCGAGACCTCGGTGCCGCTGGACAAGCGGACACGGGCGACCTTACGCAGCGCGGAGTTGGGCTTCTTGGGGGTGGTGGTGTACACGCGGGTACACACGCCACGCCGCTGGGGCGAGCTCTTGAGAGCTGGAGTGGCCGTCTTGACGACCTTGCGCTGGCGACCATGACGGACCAGCTGATTGATGGTGGGCACTACGACATCCTTCTTCTTGACTGAGAGAGTCTCGACCTTCGACGCACTCGCCTTCGAGTAGCCCGCGTTTCACAGCGCTGGAACCATGCTGCGAACGCAGGTGAGAGCGACGGGATGTGTGCATCGGTCTGGGCATTCCAGACACAGTGGTCGATCCTACCGGCACATTCGGGCAGAAACAAAAGCGCTCAGGTCGTGCGCGGACCCTCGAACACCGCACGGGCCTCCGCGGAGTCAAAGCTCAGGCGTTCTGCGGGCAGCCTCCCCCAGAGCGCGAGGTACAACTCCACCGTGGTTCCGTGCACGGCGGTGTCTGCGTCGGCGTTGCTGTGAAGCTGGACCGGTGGACCAGCTGGGTCACCACCGGGGGCGATGATCCAGGACAAGTGCTCGTCGATCGAGTCGAGTCGCACACGTGCTCGCACGTCGGGCCGCTGCCCCATGGCGGTCATTCGAGGGAAGTACACACCGAGCACCTCGTCGATGCCGTGCCCGGCGACAGCCGGCGTGACGCCCCAGGGCTCGGCGCCGCCCAGCGACTGTGCGGCGTCGACGACGTGCATCGTGGTCTCGTGCAGCTGGCGACTCAGCCAGAAGTCCGCGGTCTCGCGCAGCCTGACGAAGTTCGGGATCGGTTCGTCGGGCTCGACGGCCTCAAGCGCCGTGAGCAGCGCCTCGGCACATCCCGCGTACCACTCGGCCTTGAACCCGCTCACCTGCGGTGTGGGCTTCGGCAGGCCACGCACGCCGCTGAGGACGACGGCAGCCGCCCATCGGTGGACCGTGCCCAGGTGAAGGACCAGGTCATCCATGGTCCAGTCCGGGCACGACATGATCGGCTCATCACCATCGGCAGCGAACGCGAAATCGGCGAATCGGGTCATCGCCTCGCTGAGCAAGCCGATCCGCTCGTCACGTTCCATCGACACAGACTGTCAGATCGAACGTTCAGCGCGGGTCGCCGAAGCCAGCAGCTGCGCCAGGTGCACCGGTTCGACCTCGGTGAGATCGGTCAGCTGGGTTCGGCAGGAGAACCCGTCCGCCACCACGACGGCTCCCGGCGGCGCGTCGCGCACCGCCGGCAGCAACTGCAGCTCGGCGATGGCGACGGACACCTCGTAATGCCCCTTCTCCACGCCGAAGTTGCCCGCCAGCCCGCAACATCCGCCGAGCCGTTGAACGGTCGCGCCGGTGGCCGCCATGACCGCCAGGTCGTCGTCGAAGCCCACGACCGACGCCTGATGGCAGTGCGGCTGGACGACCAGGTGCGTGCCGCTCAGGTCGGGCGCCTGCCAGCCGTCGGTGCGGCGCAGCAGCTCCGAAAGTGTGAACACTCCCCCGGCCACGTCGGCAGCACGCTGATCATCGAGAAGCTCCACGGCATCGGTGCGCAACGTCGCGAGGCAGGACGGTTCCAGACCCACGATCGGAACCCCGGCCATCACGTACGGGTGCAGCTGGTCGACGGTACGGGCCACGATCGATCGGGCGGCGTCCAGCTGGCCGGTCGTGATCCAGGTGAGCCCGCAGCAGGATGCGCGGTCGAGGAACTCGACCGCGTAGCCGGCCTGCTCCAGCACCACGACGGCGGCCCGTCCACCGGCGGTCGAGAAGTACTCGGTGAAGGAGTCGGCCCACAGCAGCACGCGCCCGTTCGGTGCGCCGGCGGGCGATGAGGGGCGGGCGCGTGTCCAGCGGCTGAAGGCACCCGAGCGCAGGTCGCCTTGCGCGAACACCGGCAGGCTCCGGCGCTGGTCCACGCCAGCGATCCACCGGGCCAGGTGGACCAGCCCCGGGACACGCAGACCAAGATTGGCGACGAGGGCAATCGGTGCGGCGAGCCGAGCCCAGAAGGGGAGACGGCCCAGCACGTAGTGGCTGCGAGGGCGGATTCGACCGCGGTAGGTCTGGTGCAGCACCTCGGACTTGTAGGTGGCCATGTCGACTCCGGTGGGGCAGTCACTGGCGCAACCCTTGCAGGACAGGCAGAGATCCATTGCTTCGTGAACTTCCGGCGAGCGGTAGCCACCCGTGACCAAGCGCCCGTCGATCATCTCCTGCAGCACACGCGCTCGGCCGCGCGTGCTGTCCTTCTCGTTCCGGGTGGCCTGGAAGGACGGGCACATGACCGCGTCATCGCCGGTGGTGGTCGCGACGCACTTGCCCACGCCGGTGCACCGGTGCACGGCGGCGCCGAAGCTTCCCCCGGCGGCGGAGCCGTCAACGTCCACGATGTCGTGCAGCAGTTGCAGACCGTGGCGCTCGCCCTGCAACCCCCAAGATCGGTGCTGGCCCCGCAGGTCGGCATCGAAGGCGAGCGGGTCGACGAGGACACCGGGATTGAGCAGGCCGGCCGGATCGAGCACGTGCTTGACCCGACCGAACAGCTCGATGGCGTCGGCGGAGTACATCAGCGGCAGCAGCTCGGACCGGGCTCGACCATCCCCGTGCTCGCCGGAGAAGGATCCTCCGTGCGTGGCCGTGAGGCGCGCGGCATCGAGGATGAAAGCGCGATACGCGCCTCGCCCTCCACCCTCGTCAAGGGGAAAATCGATGCGCGCGTGGACGCACCCGTCGCCGAAGTGCCCGTAGGGCACTCCGTGCATGTCGTGCTGCTCCAGGAGCGCCTCGAAGTCGCGCAGGTAGGCACCCAGATGGGCCGGCGGCACAGCGGCGTCCTCCCAGCCGGACAGCGCTGGCCGAGCGAACGAGCGGCTGGCCAATCCGGCGCCCTCCTCGCGGATCTTCCACAAGACCGCCTGCTCGGCGGTCGAGGAGACGTGGCGGTGTGCCACCGCGGCGGCGGCTGCCACCACACGATCGGCCGTGGCCGCCAGCTCGCCCGCATCGTGGCCAGCCAGCTCGATGTACAGGTACCCCCCGCCGCGCGGCAGGTCGGGGACAGCGGCCTCTCGGTGCGCGGTGCGGTAGATCTCGACCAGTCGCGCGCCGAGGCCCTCACAGGCGACCGGTCCGAACGGCAGCATGGCGGGCACGTCATCGGCCGCCTCGGCCATCGTCGGGTAGCCGAGCACCACCAGGTGGCGCGCCGTGGGCACCGGCACCAGGTCGACCGTGGCCTCCAGCATGACGGCCAGCGTTCCCTCCGTCCCGGCCATGAATGACGCCACGTCGAAGCCTCGCTCGGGCAGCAGGTGCTCCAGGCTGTAGCCGGAGACCTGCCGGCCGAACCGACCGAATTCGGTGCGGATCGTGCCCAGGCCCTGACCCACGACCTCGCGCAGCAGATCCAGCGTGGGCGACGCCGTGGCGGCGCCGCGCACGACCCGCAGCTCCTCACCCGCCGACGTCGCGAGATGC
>NZ_JBAVCB010000218.1:0-5871 GCF_049586495.1 Aeromicrobium sp.
GCGGGCTCCCAGGAGGCGTACGACGAGGCGTACGACCGGCTCTGGACCGCGATGGACTGGCTCGAGGACCGGCTCACCGATCGCCGGTTCCTGATGGGCGACCAGATCACCGAGGCGGACGTGCGGCTGTTCACCACCCTCGCCCGATTCGACGCGGTCTATCACGGCCACTTCAAGGGCAACCGCAACCGACTCAGCGAGATGCCGGCGTTGTGGGGCTACGCCCGGGACCTGTTCCAGACACCGGGCTTCGGCGACACGATCGACTTCGAGCAGATCAAGCAGCACTACTACGTGGTGCACGAGGACCTCAATCCGACGCAGATCGTGCCTACCGGGCCCGACACCGGCGCGTGGGCCAGCCCGCACGGCCGCGAGTCGCTGGGCGGCAGACCCTTTGGCGACGGCACTCCCCCACCGCCGCCCATGCGGGCCTGAGCCGACGACTCAGCCGGCAGCCGCGCGACCCATGATCTCGATGATGATGTCGCTCTTGGCATCGGCGTAATTGTTCATGTCGGACCACTCGCGGCCGGCCAGGCTGCGCTTGACGTCCCCATACCGACGACAGTCATCGGGATGGCTGCGCAGCCAGTCGCGAAACACCAGGTGCTCGGTCTCCCAGTCGCTCCCGGGCTCGCAGACGTGCACGTGCACGTCCAGGGCCGGAGTGCGCACCATGCGGTGTCCGGGCTCCCGGACCCGCAGGAGATAGCCTGCGGCGAGCAGGTCAGGCAGCCAGCCTTCCTCGTCCTCCAGATCGGCCACTGACACGTCAATGTCGACGATCGGTTTGGCTGCGAGGCCAGGCACGGCGGTCGAGCCAATGTGGTCGATTCGCACCGCTCGTGCCCCGAGCGCCGCGGCAATCCGGGTCCGTTCGGTCTCGTACCGGTCCGTCCACGCAGGGTCATGATCGACGATCTCGATCCATCGTCGCTCCGGTCCTCCGATGAGCATGGAGTCCATGATGCCCCCGCGGCAGCGCAGCCGATCAGGCGGCGGGCGACGGCCGTGGGGTCCTACTCACCCCCGGCCGCGGACCCAACGAGCGAGGCAGCAGATTGGCACGCAGTCGGGCGCCGCGGCGAGCCCCGGCCGCCAGCGACGCGACGACCAGTCGAGCGTCAGGCGCCGCATCGGCCGACGGGACGGGCGACTCGGCATAGCGACTCCGCTCCACCGCACCCAGCACGCGGTCCAGCGCGGACGAATCCAGCCCGGCACGTTCGCGCAACCGGCCGGCGAAACCGCGCGGCGTGTCGGTTGAGGACGTCCGCACCCCCAGGTCGCGCGCCGTGTCCTCGATCTCGCGCCAAGCGGGTTCGGGCGACCGCACAGTCTCCCGCAGCCGCCACGACCTGCGGGCACGACGCAGGAGGCCCGGGGTCAACACCATGGCCAGCATCACGACCAGCACGGCGGCTGCCGAACGAGGCGCGGTGGACGACTCCTCGGCCGCGTCCGCCGCAGCGATGGCACCCTCGTCGCCGCGCACGTTCGGAGCGTTGTCCGTCCCGGTGGCGTCCGGGAGGCCCTCAGCTGACGAGTCCCCGGCACTCGGTGCAGCGGGTTCGTCGAAGGACGTGGTCTGGCCGACGCCGGGGGTCGGCTCGAATTTCACCCACCCCACGCCGTCGAAGTACAGCTCGGTCCACGCGTGCAGATCGTCGGACTGGACCGTGTACCGGCGGCGCCCGTTGTCGAATCCGTCCGGCGAGCCGGGCGCATAGCCCACGGCCACGCGCGACGGAATGTCCAGCGTGCGCGCCATGACAGCCATCGACGAGGAGAAGTGCACGCAGTAGCCGGCCTTGCGCTGCAAGAACTCGGCGATCACCGACAGGCCGTTGCCGTCGTAGTCCTCGGCCACCGGGGCGGTCTCGGAGTACCGGAACTCACTGGAGCGGAAGTACCGCTGCAGCGCGAGAGCTCGGTCGTAGTTGTTTCGAGCACCCCGGGTGACCTCGCGTGCCGTGTCGGCGATGACCGCTGGCGCCGCTTCGAGCGCGACGTACTGCGAGAAGTCGGGCGGTACGCGTGGGTTGGTGGCCCGCAGCTGATTGGCGGTGGGTAGCACCTCGATGCTCTGCACCGTGTACGTCTGCCCGATCACATCGCCGCCGGTGGACTCGACCGTGAGGCCGTTGCGCTCCACGCGGTAGCCACTGTCGAGGCCCCGGATGCTGACCGTGGGGTACGGCACCGGCAGCAGGTCGCTGCGCAGCCGTCGAATCGAGATGCGGGTCTCCTTGCGGACTGACTTGATCCCATCGGCAATCGCCAGAGCACCCTCGAAACGACCCTGATCGAAGTCAGCGGACGGCTTCCAGGTCTGACCGGTGAAGTCCGGAAGGGTCGCGACCTTGAGATAGGGCGCGTCGTTCAGCGAGGTCGTGTAGTCCAGCACCGTGACCGGGGTGTTGCGGCGCAAGTTGGTGCCCAGCTCGACGATCGGGTTGATGCCACGGCCGAAGACCTGCGGAGGCGGATTGCCCCACGCGGAGGCCACCGCGCCGACATCTGGCGACACGACCGGGAACAGCAGGGCTGCGACCAGCCCTCCCGTGCCGAGCACGACAGCCGGGGCCTGGCGAGGCGCGCCGATCGAGCCGTGCACTGCGGTGCGGCCACGCAGCAGCGCAAGCCACAGGACCGCCGCCGCCACGAACAGCAACACCGAGGGCGACGTCCCGGTGATCATGCCCGGGACGATGAAGACCGCGAGGAGGAGCACGCCGATCAAGGACACTCCGCGGTTCAGGCGCAGCAGCAGGTCGACCGCGATGACCAGCGCCCCGAATGACGCGGCAAGCACCAGCACGATCGACGACGATGGCGCGACAGGTGCCTGCTCCTGGGCGATGATCGGGCCGGCCCGTTCGATCAGCTCACGAAATCCACCGATCGTGTCGCTGGTTGGCACGATCACGAGCAGTGTCGACGGAACGAACACCCAAGACAGCACGATGATCTCGGCCACCAGCGCGATCGGCGTGACCGTGCGGCCCAGGCCGACCATCCGCAACGTGATGGTCGTGGTCGCCACGAGCAAGGCGACGAGCGCCGTGCTGACGAACCAATCGGCGCCTTCGACGACCGTTCTGAACCCCAGCAGCAAGACCAGCAGGGCTCCGGTCGCCACGGACATCTCGGCCCAACCGCCGCGCTCTCGCGTCCGGTGGCCCACGGTCGCCTCCTGTTCACCCCGCCGCACGAGTCCGCGCTCGGTCGAGGTCACTCCACATGACGGGGATGTCGGACTGCGGCGTGTAGGTCACCACGTGCCACCCGGCGGCCCCCAGCACCGTGAGCGTCGATGCGCGCGTGGTGGCGGCGATCATGGCGTGCACGGCTGCCGCACCGGACAGCTCCTTGACCCAGCGATGAGCGCGATCCAGCTCCAGACGGCCCGCGATGACGAAGATGGCGCGCTCCGTTGGCAGGCGCCAGAGATCACTCGTGGCCGGCTCGCAGTGCGCTAGGGCCAGCATCACGTCGCGCACGGAGTCGTGCCCCTCGGTCAGCTCGGCGCCCAAGGAACCGTCCGGCGAACCGACCGACACGATGAATCCGGCACGGACCAGATGGGTGATGACCGACGCGGCGGCCGCCACGGCCCACTCGAAGGTGGGTGAGTACTCCCAGGCTCCTGACGTGTCACGATCAGTGCCGTGCGCCCACGCGTCGAGGTCGATCGTCACGGCCGCACGCGGGTTCATCTGCTGCTCCTCCTGACGCACCATCAGCTCCCCACGCCGGGCGGTCGCCTTCCAGTGCAGCCGCTTGAGTGCATCGCCGGGCAGGTAGGACCGCGCGATGATGTCGTCCTCGCCGATGCCGACCTGGTGGGGAGCCGGGCGGGTGGCGCCGTCCTCATCGGAACCGCTCGGCCGGATCGGCGGAAGGTCGTAGCGACGTGGCAGGACGGTGAGTTGGTGGGTCTCGCCGACGTCGCGGGTGCGCTCCACCAATCCAAACGGATCCACGACCCGGATTCCGACCGGTCCGATGGCATGGGCGCCGCGCGTCGAGGCGGACACCGTGTACGAGGTCGACACGACCGCATCGGGCGCGTTCGCGGGTCCGAGCGCCGGGAGCACGCCGCTGGCCTCTCCCGCCACGACGTACGGCAGATAGTCGGTCCACCGCGCCTCTGGGCATGGGACCGACGACATGTTCGTCACGATCAGGCACGCTCGCACCGACTGGCCCGGATCGATGACCTGTGACGAGATGCTGCGCTCGATCCGCACGCGCGAGTGCCCCGTGGCCACGAAGGTGCCGGCCAGCAGCACCAGCCCGAGCAACAGGCCCGTGGCGTACAGCAGGGCTGGAGCAGACAGGATCGGGGCGAGCCCGAACGTGATGAGCGCAGCGACCAGGAAGCCGGTCCCACGGCGGGTCAGGGCGAACGATCGAGCGGCGGCACGCATGCGTCGGACACCCATGGGGTCAGGCCGGTTGAGCGCCGCGCGGGACCTCGGCCGGCACGGGCGTGTGGGCGATGATCGACGCGACGATGTCCTCTGCGCCAGCAGCGCCGCGGTGTGCCACGAGGCGGTGCGGCAAAACCACCAGGGCGAGCGCGTCGAGGTCGTCGGGAAGCACGTAGTCGCGACCTCTGATCGCGGCTCGGGCCTTCGCGGCTCGGACCAGCTGCAGAGTGGCGCGCGGGCTGGCACCGAGGCGCAGGTCCGGATGGGTGCGCGTGGCCTGGGCGATCGCGACGGCGTACTGCTCGACGGCCAAGGAGACGTGCACCGCGCGAGCGGCAGCGATCATCTGCTGGACCGTCTCGATCGTGACGACCGACGTCAGGGTGTCGAGCGGATTGGACGAGTCGCGACCGCGCACCATGTCCAGCTCGGCCCCGGCGTCGGGATATCCCATACGGATCCGCGCCATGAAGCGATCGCGCTGGGCCTCCGGCAGCGCGTACGTGCCCTCCATCTCGAACGGGTTCTGGGTCGCCACCACCGTGAACGGGCTGCCGAGCTCGTACGTGGTGCCATCCACGGTGACCTGGCGCTCCTCCATGGCCTCGAGCAACGCCGACTGGGTCTTGGGTGACGCGCGGTTGATCTCGTCGCCGATCACGATGTTGGCGAACACGGCCCCCGGCTTGAACTCGAACTCCCGGGTCGAGGGCACGAACACCGAGACACCCGTGATGTCTGACGGCAGCAGATCTGGCGTGAACTGGATGCGCCGTACTGCGCACCCCGACGACTTCGCCAAAGCCTTCGCGAGCACGGTCTTGCCGACTCCTGGCACGTCCTCGATGAGCAGATGGCCCTCCGCGAGGAACACCACGATGGCCGTCTCGACCACGTCCGGCTTGCCATCGATGACCTTCTCGATGTTCGCGCGGAGAGCTTCAGCCGCTGCCTCGAAGTCCATATCGCATGGTAGGCACAGGCGCACAAACCTGCAGTGGGGGTTTTGGACAGCCGGCGATGCCGCCGGTGGCTAGCGTGGGTCAGGTGAGCAACCTGCTGATCGTGCACCACTCCCCGACCGACACTCTGCACGCGCTGACCGACGCGCTCGTCGCCGGAGCCCGCGACGACGCCATCGAGGGCGTGGACGTGTCAGTCATCGCAGCGCTCGAGGCGTCGGCCGACGACGTGCTGGCGGCCGATGGCTACGTCGTGTTGACCCCGGCGAACTTCGGGTACATGTCCGGCGCGATGAAGCACTTCTTCGACACGATCTTCCTGCAGGCAGGTGGGTCGCTGAGCGATGACGGATCTGCCGCCGAATCGGGCGGCACGAAGAAGCCCTACGGGTTGCTGGTGCACGGGCGCTACGACACGACCGGTGCGGTGCGGTCGGTGCAGGGCATCGTGCAGGCGCTCGGCTGGCACC
>NZ_JBAVCB010000219.1:0-11332 GCF_049586495.1 Aeromicrobium sp.
CTCTGGTGCTGTTCGTGCGCGCCGTCATGCTGTGGGTGTGGCCGCCCGTGGTGGCGCGCACGGACACCGAGAGCGTCACGCTCGGCGGCCCCTTGACCATCCGACCGGTGTCGATCACGTGGACCGACGTCGAGAACGTCTCCTCCGACGCCCACCGGATGTTCCTCGACCGGGGGGAGTCGGTGCTGGCGTTCCCACTGGCCTACGCCGGCGAACGGGGGCCGGACCTGCTGCGCGACGTGTACGACCGGCTCAACACCGCGCACGGATACCGGCGCTTCGAGCTGGACTGAGCGACCGGGAGCAGGGGGTGGATGCTCCCCGATTCGTCGTCTCGGTGGTCGGCTCGGTACCCTTCTCAGGTTGCCTGCTTCGGCGGGCAGCGTGGAGATGTCGCATAGTGGCCTAGTGCGCCCGCCTGCTAAGCGGGTTGAGGTTTAAACCTCTCGCGGGTTCAAATCCCGCCATCTCCGCTGGACAGCAGAATGCACGAATCAAGATGACCAGCCGCTCACGTGGCTGGTCGTTCTGCGTGTAGGGACACCGTCGTGCCCCGTGCTGGGTCACCTGCGGCTGACGACGGTCTCTGCTGTTCGCCACCGCCACGCCACGACGAGCCCCGCTGCGATGCCCGCGCCGATCGTGTTGGCGACGACGTCGCCCAGCGAACCGGTTCGTTCGGGACGTGCGAGTGCCTGCGCCAGCTCGATCAACACCGAGAGCGACGCTGCGAGTGCGGTGGCGCACAGCCAACCCTGCCGGGGCAGCAGCACCACGAGGAAGATCCCGAGCGGCATGAAGAGCAGCGCGTTGGCCGCGGTCTCGCCGACACTGTAGGCCGCTGTCGGCGTGAGGTCGAACATGCTGGCCAGCCACGTCGTCGGCGGGCGGTGGGCCAGGTCGAGGCTGCGGTCGACGTGGGTGGGCCACAGGCCGATCAATGACAGCGAGATCAGATAGAGGGCGCCGGTCCCGATCACTGAACGTCGCGGAAGCATGCGCCGATCCTATGGGCGGCCGAACGACCGGCGACCCGTGTGCTGCTGGTCGCCTTCGTAGTCTTGGCTCCGTGCTGGCCGTCGGTGTGCTCACGCACGTCACGCTGCCCGGTGTAGTCATCAGAGCAGCAGCTGCCCACTAGGGTCGTCGCGTGACCATCAGGATTGCTGTCGTCGGACTCGGCTACGTGGGCTTGTCCATCGCAGTCGTGCTGTCTCAGCACCACGACGTCGTCGGGTTGGAGATCGACGCTGAAAAACTGCGCGAGCTCAAAGCCGGTCGCAGTCCAATTCAGGACGATCAGATCGAGGCGTTCTTGGCCCGAGGTGACCTGCGTCTGACCTTTACCAACGATCCGGCAGTGGCCTATTCCGGCGCCGAGTACGTCGTGATCGCGACACCGACCGACTATGACGCGGAAACCAACTACTTCAACACCAAGAGCGTCGAGAGCGTCATCAACGCAGTGATCGACCATGTGCCTACCGCCACGATGGTGATCAAGTCGACCATCCCGGTCGGGTTCGTCCGTGACGTCCGCGAACGACTCGGCACCGACAACGTGATCTTCTCTCCTGAGTTCCTGCGCGAAGGCAGCGCTCTCTACGACAACCTGCACCCCTCACGCATCGTCGTCGGCGAGCGGAGCGATCGCGCCAAGCGCTTTGCTGAGCTGCTGATCGAGGGCGCCGTCACCAAGAACTGCCCCGTCCTGCTGACCGAGCCGACCGAGGCCGAGGCGATCAAGCTGTTCGCCAACACGTTCCTCGCAATGCGAGTGGCCTACTTCAACGAGCTCGACTCGTTCGCGATCAGCCACGCCTTGTCGACCCGTCAGATCATCGACGGCGTCGGCCTCGACCCGCGCATCGGCACCTACTACAACAATCCGTCGTTCGGCTATGGCGGCTACTGCCTGCCCAAGGACACCAAGCAGCTGCTGGCCAACTATCGGGACGTCCCGCAGACCCTGATCGGCGCGATCGTCGACGCCAACAGGACCCGCAAAGACTTCGTCGCCGCCGACATCCTGCGTCGCGAGCCCAAGGTTGTCGGGATCCACCGACTGATCATGAAGTCAGGGTCGGACAACTTTCGTGCCAGCAGCGTGCAGGGCATCATGAAGCGGCTCAAGGCCAAGGGCATCGAGATCGTGGTCTACGAGCCCGAGCTGCCCGAGGGCGAATTCTTCGGGTCGCGAGTCATCCGCGACCTAGAGGAGTTCAAGGCCGTTTCGTGCCTGATCGTCGCCAATCGGTTGGCCGACGATCTCGACGACGTGCGAGATCGCGTCTACACGCGCGACCTGTTCGGGTCCAGCTGATCCGTATAGGTGTGGTCGAGAGCAGCTCGACCTCCGTGGGCGAGCAGCGCGAGCTGGTGGGCGCCCCTAGCGTCGACGCGGGGGTGAACGACCGCCAGATGGGTCGTTGCCATGGGCGGTGTCGGGCCACTCGGACCGCGCTCAGACGCCGAACGACGCCAGACTGCCACCACGGGCCAACGGCGACATGAGGCATTCAGCCAGCTTCAGGCCAGCAACTCCGACAAGATTGCCCACATGCGAGTCACTCACCTCAATTGCGGATCGATGCACCCGCCGACGATGTCCGAGATCATCTGTCACGTCCTGCTGTGCGAGACCGACGACGGCCTCGTGCTGATCGACAGCGGGCTCGGCCGCCACGACTTCGCCACTCCGAAGCGCATGGGACCTGCCCGCTTTGTGCTGCGCCCCGAGCCCAACGATGCCAAGACCGCGGTGGCCCAGATCGAAGCACTCGGTCACGAGGCTGCTGACGTCACACACGTCGTGCTGACCCACATGGACTTCGACCACATCGGCGGCATCGCCGACTTTCCCGGCGCGACGATCCACACCACCGCCGCCGAGCACGACTGGGCTGTTGTGCACCCGGACTTCGTGTCCAAGCAGCGCTACGCGCAAGAGCAGTGGGCGCACGGGCCGATCTTCGCCACCCACGCCGGCCCGGGCGACGTGTGGCAGCACGGAATGACCGGCATCGAGGTGCTGCCCGGCATCACCTACGTCCCCATGCCGGGCCACACCCGAGGCCATGCCGCGGTCGCGGTCGACGCGGGGCCGCGCGGCCTGCTGGTGCATGCTGGCGACGCCGTGTTCGACGCTAGTTCTTACGCATCGACGTCCCCTTCGGGGACTCCGTTGACCAGGATCGGCCGGTTTCGCGCGTTCGAGAAGATGATGGCCG
Source organism: Aeromicrobium sp. (assembly GCF_049586495.1). Lineage (GTDB taxonomy): Bacteria > Actinomycetota > Actinomycetes > Propionibacteriales > Nocardioidaceae > Aeromicrobium. Next base: position 3,231 of record NZ_JBAVCB010000219.1, read on the forward strand.
ACGACCGCAGCAAGCTTGCCGGCAATCACGCGGCACTGCGCCGGCTGAACGATCAGGATGGCATCACCGTGCTCAACGCCCACGACAAACGTGTCTTCGACGATCTCGCCGCCGTCTGAGGGCTGCTCCGTGCAGCGGATGCAGCAGCGCACCGTCACGACCCACCGCCACCGTCTTGGCGCGCTGATGTGGATCGTGAGGCCGGCGTACTTCGCGGCGGAGATCGCGGTCGCCGCTTGGAGCACTGCGCGGTACAGCTTTGTCGACAACACGATCAGCGACCTAGGCGCTGTGGAGTGCACGTCGATCCAACGCTTCGGCGATGCGGTGCCGGTGTGCTCGCCGGCCCACGATCTGCTCAACGCCTCCTTCGTCGCGTTTGGCGCCCTCATGGCGCTCGGTGCAGTGCTGCTGCACGGCCGATTCGGTCGTGGCTGGCTGGCCATGGCGCTGACGGCACTGCTGGTCGTGTCGGGCGTGAGCTCGATCGCGACCGGACTGACGCCGCTGGATCTGTATCGCGACGGCCATGTCCTGGCAGCGGGCCCGCTGTTCGTCGCGCAGCCCATCGCGCTAGTCGTGCTGGGTCTGCTGGTACGAGCGCGACGACCACGGACTGGCTCGGCCCTGATCGCGACCGGTGCCCTGTGTGGTGTTGCTGCGGGTGTGTTCATCGGCGTCGATCACGCCGTCGGCGTCACCGAACGGATGGCGTTGTGGCCGGTCTTCGTCGCCCTTGCGGTCGTCGGGGTGCAGGAGCTGCGCAGCGCCGGCACTGACACGTGAAACGCCCCGGTCTCGCGGCGCAGAGCCGGGGATCGGGGCGTTTCACGTGACAGATGTTCAGAGCCCGAGGCGAGCCTTCAGACCGTCCAGCTCGGTCCAGAGGACGGCCGGCAGCGTGTCGCCGAACTTCTCAAACCACTCGTTGATCTGCGGGATCTCAGCGGCCCACTCGTCGACATTGACCGCCAGCGCCTTCTCCAGCTGTTCGGTGCTGACGTCGAGTCCGTCGGTGTCGATCGATGACGCCGGCGGCACCATGCCGATCGGGGTCTCGATCGCCTCGACCTTGCCCTCGACCCGCTCAATGACGTACTTGAGAATGCGGCTGTTCTCGCCGAATCCAGGCCACAGGAAGCCACCGTCGTCATCGCGACGGAACCAGTTGACGTAGAAGATCTTCGGAAACTTCGACTCGTCGTTGTTCTTGGCCATGCTGATCCAGTGACCGAAATAGTCGCCCGCGTCGTAGCCGATGAACGGCAGCATGGCCATGGGATCGCGGCGGACGACGCCAACAGCGCCGGTCGCAGCCGCGGTGGTTTCCGATGACAGCGTGGCGCCCATGAAGGTGCCGTGTGTCCAGTCGCGGGCTTCGGTCACCAGCGGGATGGTCGTCTTGCGACGCCCGCCGAACAAGATCGCGTCGAGCGGGACGCCGTTCGGGTCGTCGTACTCCGGCGCAAGAATCGGACACTGTTTGATCGGCGTGCAGAAGCGGCTGTTGGCGTGGCTGGACAGCTGGTCGCTCTCGGGGGTCCAGTCGTTGCCCTTCCAGTCCGTCAGGTGGGCTGGCGGTTCGTCGGTCATGCCCTCCCACCAAACGTCGCCGTCGTCGGTCAGGGCGACGTTGGTGAAGACCGAGTTGCCCTGCTCGATGGTGCGCATGGCGTTGGCGTTGGTGTCCCAGCCGGTACCCGGAGCGACGCCGAACAGACCGAACTCGGGGTTGACGGCGTAGAGACGCCCGTCATCTCCCACCCGGATCCAGGCGATGTCATCGCCGATGGTCTCGACCTTCCAGCCCGGAACGGTCGGCTCGACCATGGCCAGGTTGGTCTTGCCGCACGCGCTCGGGAAGCCGGCGGCGATGTACTTGACGACGCCTTCGGGGTTGGTGAGCTTGAGGATCAACATGTGCTCGGCCATCCAGCCGTTGTCGCGGCCCATCACCGAGGCGATGCGCAGCGCGTAGCACTTCTTGCCCAACAGGGCGTTGCCGCCGTAGCTCGACCCGTACGACCAGATCATGCGCTCCTCGGGGAACTGCACGATGTACTTGGTGTCATTGCACGGCCACGGCACATCGGCCTGCCCGTCGGCCAACGGGGCGCCAAAGGAGTGCAGCGCCGGCACGTAGTCGGCCTCGGTCTCCTCGATCTTGGTCAGCACGTCCCGGCCGATGCGAGCCATGACCGTCATCGAGGCCACCACGTACGCCGAGTCGGTGATCTCGACCCCGAACATCGGGTGGTCGGACTCCAGGTGGCCCATCACGAAGGGGATGACGTACATGGTGCGGCCCTGCATGCACCCGTCGTACAGGTCGGTCATGACCTGCTTCATCTCATCCGGAGCCATCCAGTTGTTGGTCGGGCCGCAGTCCTTCTCATCCACCGAGCAGATGTAGGTGCGGTCCTCGACCCGAGCCACATCGGTGGGATCGGACGCGCAGTAGAACGAGTTCGGCTTCAGCTCGTCGTTGAGGCGCTTGAACGTGCCGGTCTCGACGAGCGTGTCGGTGACGTTCACCCACTCCTCGGGGGAACCTTCGCACCAGTAGATGTCGGACGGCTTGGTGAGGGCGGCCACCTCGTCTACCCAGTCCTGGAGCTTGGCGTACGTGGATCGGTACGTGGTGCTGATGGAGTCTGCAGGCATGTATGAACGTTTCCTTCTCGCGCATCGCGGGCCAGGCGAACAGCACCGCACTTCCGAGCCTGTCAGGGCTCGGTCAGCTGATGGTTGATGGGCACGTCACCGGAGGTGACGATCCCATGACTTTACGCGGAGTCGCTGGCGAAGGGTAAGGGCAGGTGGGTGAAGATGGTCACATCATCGTGTGGCGCCTGCAGTTCGAGCGGACCAGGTTTTTTCTGCCGGCTGGGTCACGCTAGACTCGTCGGGTTCCGTTCGCGGGACGGGCGCCTGTAGCTCAACGGATAGAGCATCTGACTACGGATCAGAAGGTTTGGGGTTCGAATCCCTACAGGCGCGCAGAAGACCCCGGCCGACCGTCACGGTTTGTCGGGGTCCTTTTCATGCTGCGGATGGCAACAACATCGCGGGTCAACACCGCGAAAATGCAGCTCGATGATCGACAGCCATCCGATCGTGACCCTCGCCCCAGCGCTGCTCGCGGTCGGGCTCGTGCTCGCCACGCGCCGGGTGTCGTTCGATCTGGCTCTGAGCGGGATCTCTGACCGGGCTGGATGCAACGCGCCGCAAAGGTCCGCTGGCCCGCCGGTCACGGCAATCGGCGACAACTGGCGACCACTGCAAGGCAGCGATAGCGTGTCGACCCGCACGCGCATCGATGCGGGGAGGGGCCCATGGCCACCAAGACGAGCGACGCCGACCGTGGCAGTGGCTACGACACCGCCAAGGTGATCCAGCTGGCCACGGTGGCCGCGCTGGGCGGATTCTTGTTCGGGTTCGACACCGCCGTGGTCAACGGCGCCGTGGGCGCGATGCGCGACGACTTCCAGATGGGTGCGGGCCTGACAGGCTTTGTGGTCTCCTCGGCGCTGCTGGGCTGCATGGCCGGGGCTTACGGGGCGGGCCAGCTGGCCGACAAGATCGGCCGGCTCAAGGTGATGTTCATCGCCTCGGCGATGTTCACGATCTCCGCCATCGGCTCAGGCCTGGCCTTCGGCCCGATCGACATGATCGTGTGGCGGGTGATCGGCGGCGTCGGCGTCGGCGCAGCCTCGGTGATCGCCCCGGCCTACATCGCCGAGATCAGCCCGGCAAAGATCCGCGGCAAGATGGGCTCGCTTCAGCAGATGGCCATCGTCACCGGCATCTTCATCGCACTGCTGTCGGACTTCGCCTTGGCTGGAGCCGCCGGTGGCTCGGCGAACGAGCTGTGGCTGGGGCTCGAGGCGTGGCGCTGGATGTTCATCGTCGAGGTGCTGCCCGCTCTTGCCTACGGCGTGCTCGCCTCCACGATTCCGGAGTCCCCGCGCTATCTGATGGCGCTGGGCGAGGAGTCCAAGGCCCGCGAGATCCTCGGGCTGGTGCTGCATCGCGGCGTCGACGAGCGGATCAAGGAAATCAAGCGCACCGTGCAGCGCGACCGCAAGCGGTCCTTGTCAGATCTGACGAAGCCGGCCGGTGGACTGCTGCCCATCGTCTGGATCGGTGTCGGGCTCTCGGTGTTTCAGCAGCTCGTCGGCATCAACGTGATCTTCTACTACTCCTCGACGCTGTGGCAGGCCGTGGGGTTCACAGAGGAGGACGCTCTCATCCAGACCGTGATCACCTCGATCACCAACATCGCGGTCACGATCGTCGCGATCTCGTTGATCGACCGCATCGGGCGCCGGATCCTGCTGATGGTGGGCTCGGCCGGCATGACGCTCAGCCTGGGCACGTTGTGCTTTGTCTTCAGCCAGGCTCCGATCGTGACCAGCGCCGACGGAACGTCTGGACCTGAGCTGGGCGACACGTCAGGCGTGGTGGCCTTGCTTGCCGCCAACATGTTCGTGGTCTTCTTCGGCATGTCGTGGGGCCCTGCGGTGTGGGTGCTGCTGGGAGAGATGTTCAACAACAAGATCCGAGGTGCCGCCCTCGGGCTCGCAGCAGCGGCGCAGTGGCTGGCCAACTTTGCGATCTCGACCACGTTCCCGTCGATGGCTGCGCTCGGTCTGTGGTTCGCCTACGGCTTCTACACCCTCGCCGCTGCCGTCTCGCTCGTGTTCGTCTTCAAATTCGTGCCCGAGACCAACAACGTCGAGCTGGAGGACATGAGCTGACCGACGCCACCGGCCGGGTCACCTCAGCAACGGGGGTCGGACCCGAACAGGGCCGAGGAATCGTGCCAGGAGCACCGAGGTGATCGATCCGGCAGCCATGACCGACGCGAGCACGACGATCTGAAAACGGCCTGCCTCCAGAGGCGAGACGCCACCGAAGATGGCGCCGACGAATGCGCCAGGCAGAGTGACCAGCCCAGTGGTTTTTGTCTGGTCGGTGGCAGGGATGAGGGCCGAGTAGACAGCAGCGCGGGCCAGCCGGATTGTCGACTGGCGCGGGGTTGCGCCCAGTGCGAGCCAGCCCTCCACCTCGTCCCAGTGTTCGTTGATCGATTCGTTCAGCTGGCGGCCGGTGAGGGTCGCGACGGCCATGGCGTTGCCGATCACGATCCCGCCGATGGCCAACCCGTATCGCGCAGACGGTTCCAGTGCCCCGGTGAGGAAGACGATCGCCAAGGTCACGCCAATGCCAGCGGCCATCGACCCGGCGAGCAGCATCAGGCGACGACCGCTCCACCCGATGCGACGGGTGGCGGTGATGGCCGCGACCGTGAACATCACCAGCAACGCCAGTGACACGTAGAAGCCGCTGCCAATGACCTGGCTGAGGACCAGACTGATCAGTGCCAGCTGGATCGCGCCGCGCAGAATCGCCCACGAGGGAGCCAACGGCCGCGGCGCCCGCGCGCTCCACAGAACGGCGATCGTGACGGAAACCAGCAGTCCGACACCGAGCGCTGTCGGCATCAGGAGGTCGAGTGCAGGCATGGGTGGAGCCTAAAAGACAGGTCAGAGCCGCACGATCACCTCCTCCAGCGGCTTGCGAGCCAGGGCGGGTACCTCCGCGCCGTCAGCGGGATACCCAACTGGAATCAGCAGGAAGCCGCGCTCCTCGATCGGCCGAGCGAGGATCTCGTTGAGGAACTTCATCGGACTGGGGGTGTGAGTCAGGGTCGCGAGGCCGGCCTGGTGCAGAGCGGCGAGCAGAAATCCCACCGCGATCCCGACGGATTCCTTGACGTAGTAGGGCTTGGGCGAATGAGGTCCGCGGTGCACCTCGAACACCGCGATGACGGCGGGCGCGTCGGTCAGGAACGGCTTTTCGGCATCGGTGCCCAGAGCCCTCAGCGCAGCCAACCACTCCGCGGAGGCCCGGCGTTCGTAGAACTCACGCTCCTCGGCCTCGGCTGCGTCGCGGAGTCGGCGGCGCACCTCCGGGTCGGTGACGACCACGAAACGCCACGGCTGGACGTGTGCCCCGCTGGGCGCGCTGGCCGCCGCCCGGATGGCGGTCTCGAGCACGCCGTCGGGAAGGGGCGTGTCGGCGAAGTGGCGCACGCTACGGCGGCGCTCCAAGTGCTCCGTAAAGGTGGCGACGCGCTCGCGCGCAGCGTCGGGGCTAACGCCGAGGTACGGCGCTGGGATCATCGCAGGTCCATCGCTCATGTCGGGCAGTGTGTCAGCAGCGCATGAGACATGTCTGAAACACCGGACCGGCAGACTGGCTCCATGACGTCGCAATCCAGGGCCACCGAAGAGATCCTCGAGTCGGACCGCCGCGAGCCCGACGCGGGATCGTTCAGCGGCGGGGTGTCCTCGGATGCAGAACACGCCGCCCTACGGGGCTCGGTTCGCCAGTTGACCACGCTGCTCGGCGAGGCCCTCGCCCGCCACGAGGGCGATGAACTGCTCGACCTGGTCGAGCAGGTGCGCGGGTTGGCTCGACAACCCGACGATACCGACCTGCGCGCGCTGCTCGACGATGTGGACGCCGCCACGGCCGTGGTGCTCGCCCGGGCGTTCACCGCCTACTTCCAGCTGGTCAACATCACCGAGCAGCTGCATCGCTGGCAGGAGCTGACCGGCGAGGGCGAAGGTCCGCTCGCCGGTACGGTCGACCGCATGGCGGCTGCGCTGGAGGACGGCAGCCTGACCCGTGACGTGTTGATCTCGGTGCTCGAACGCATCGAGTACCGCCCCGTGTTCACGGCGCATCCCACGGAGGCGAGCCGGCGCTCGGTCCTGCGGCTGTTGCGCAAGGTGGCCGAGGCCGTCCGCGCGGCCGAGGACCCCCGGGTGCCTCCGTCACAGCAGGCCGGTGCTGAGCGCCGTCTCGCCGAGCTGGTCGACCTGTTGTGGCAGACCGACGAACTGCGCGTCGTGCGACCCGAGCCGTCTGATGAGGCACGCACGGCCGTCTACTACCTGCGCTCGATTGCTTCGGAGGTGGTGCCCGGATTGATGGAAGAGCTGGACACCCAGCTGGGCCGGATCGGCATCAAGCTGCCGATCGAGGCGCGGCCACTGCGTTTTGGCACCTGGGCCGGGGGCGACCGCGATGGCAACCCCCACGTGACCCCCGAGGTCACGCTGCAGATCCTGCACCTGCAGCACGTGTCTGGCGTGTCCGAGCTGGTCGAGGCCGTCGACGAGATCCTGACCGAGATGACCGCCTCGACACGCATCGTCACGGCGTCTGCGGCACTGACCGCGAGCCTGGCCGACGACGCCGCTGCGCTGCCGATCACGTGGAACACGATCCGCCGACTCAACGCCGACGAGCCCTACCGCCTCAAGCTGAGCTTCGTTCGCGTGAGGCTTCTGCGGACCCGCGACCGGCTGGTCAACAACACCGCCCACGAGCCGGGCCGCGACTATCTGTCCTTCGACGAGCTCATCGCCGACCTGGCGGTGGTGCGGGATTCGATGCTGGCTGATGGCGATCTGCTGACCGGCGACGGGGCGATTCTGCGACTGATTCGCACCGCCGTCACGTTCGGGGCTGGACTGGCCACGATGGACGTGCGTGAGCACTCCGAGAAGCACCACGCCGCGCTTGCCGAGCTGTACGCGCGGCTCGGCGATGACACGTACGCCGATCTCGACCGACCTGCCCGGATCGAGCGACTCAGCGCAGAGATGATGTCGGGTCGACCACTCACTGGCGTCGGGACCGGTGGTCTCGGCGAGGCGGCGACCGGGTCGCTGAACCTGCTCCAGACCATCAGCACGGCCCTTGACACCTACGGTCCGGACGTCATCGAAACCTACATCGTGTCCATGACGCACGACGTCGACGATCTGTTCGCGGTCGTCGTGCTGGCCCGCGAGGTCGGACTGGTCGACCTCACCGCAGCGGTAGCCACCTCCCGCATCGGCTTCGCGCCCTTGTTCGAGACCGTGGACGAGCTCGAGGCCGCCGGACCGTTGCTGGAGGCGCTGCTCAGCGATTCGTCGTACCGCCGGATCGTTGCCGCGCGGGGCGACGTGCAGGAGATCATGCTCGGCTACTCCGACTCCTCGAAGGACGCCGGCATCGCTGCCTCGCAATGGCAGATCCAC
>NZ_JBAVCB010000220.1:0-6033 GCF_049586495.1 Aeromicrobium sp.
CGCGGATGTCGCGCCCCTTGCTCTCGGCGATGAAGCGCTGGATCAGCACGTTCTGCTTGGTGCTCTGCAACGTCTCGATGATCGCCTCGGCCACCTTGATGTCCGGCGCCAGGATGACGCCGATGCCTTGGGTGCCCTCCAACAGCTTGATGACGACCGGAGCGCCGCCGACCTTCTCGATGGCGGAGATCACGTCGCCGCGGTCGCGGACGAACGTGGTGGCCGGCATGCCGATCTGGTGTCGGGACAGGATCTGAGTCGCTCGCAGCTTGTCGCGAGAATTGTTGATGCCCCACGACGTGTTGGGGGTGTAGACGTCCATCTGCTCGAACTGCCGCACGACCGCCGTGCCGAAGTAGGTGACCGAGTTGCCGATCCGTGGCAGGACGGCGTCGTAGTGGGACAGCCGCTTGCCGCGGAACTGCAGGTCGGGCTCGTCGCCGGACAGGTCGATGCCGAAGCGCAACGTGTTCAGTACCTTGACGTCGTGACCCCGGTCCAGCGCGGCGGTCCGCAGGCGCTGCGTACTGTACGAGCGGGGGGCACGGGACAAGATCGCGAGCTTCATGAATCCTCAGTCAACGGAAGGGGCAGGGATGTCGGCTGATCCTTCCTACACCCTCGTCGGTTGGCGCGAATGGGTCAGCCTCCCCGAGCTGGGGGTGCCGTGGATCAAGGCCAAGCTCGACACCGGCGCCCGCACCTCAGCCATCCACGCCTTCGACGCCGAGGAGTTCACCCGAGGCGACGATCTGTGGGTCCGATACACCGTGCAGCCTTGGCAGGGCTCACTGGAGGACCCGCTGAAGGTCGAGAGTCGAGTCATCGATCGGCGTGAGGTGCGCAGCTCCTCGGGGCACGGCGAGGAACGGCTGGTGGTGCCGATGCAGATCACCCTCGCCCAGCAGTCCATCACGGTGGAGATGACCTTGAGCCGGCGCGACGAGATGGGCTTTCGTCTGTTGCTGGGTCGCGAGGCCCTCCGCCAGGGCTTTGCCGTGGATCCAGCCCGGTCCTACGTGGCGGGCCGGCCGAAGGTCGCCGTGCGACGCCGAAACCGGGGGCGTTGATGGTGCGTTCTTCGTTCGAGATCGGCACCATCCGGGTTCGTCCGGGTCTGCAGCGTTCGGTGTCGTTGCCCATCACCCGACTGGTCACCGGCGCGGACGTCGACCTTCCGGTGCGCGTCGTGCACGGACGCGAGGACGGCCCCACCGTCTGGATCAACGCGGCCATCCATGGCGACGAGGCCGTGGGCGTCGAGGTCGTGCGCCAGGTGCTGGCCGGCATCGACCCCAAGACGCTGCGCGGCACGCTGATCGCGGTGCCGATCGTCAACGTGCTCGGCTTCATGACCGGCGACCGGTACCTGCCCGACCGGCGCGACCTCAACCGCTCCTTCCCCGGGTCGGCTCGCGGCTCGCTGGCCGGCCGCATCGCTCACCTGATGATGAACGAGGTCGTGGCCAAGTCCACCGTCGGCATCGACCTGCACACCGGCTCGGACCGCCGCACGAACCTGCCGCAGATCCGCACCGACCTGGAGGATCCCGAGACCCGAGAGCTGGCCGAGGCCTTTGCGGCGCCGGTCATGCTGCACGCGCGGCTGCGGGACGGGTCGCTGCGCCACGCCGCGCGTGAGCGTGGCGCCAAGGTGCTGCTGTACGAAGCGGGCGAAGCCTGGCGCATGGACCCCTGGGCCATCGACGCCGGCGTGGTCGGGGTGCGGCGGGTACTGGCGCACCTCGGCATGGTCGACCCTGTCGACGAGGAGGCTCCGGCAGCCAGCCAGGAGAGCTGGCGCAGCGCCTGGGTGCGTGCCCGCGGCACCGGCATGCTGCACCTGGAGGCACGCCTGGGCCAGCAGGTCGAGAAGGGCGAGCGGCTGGGCGGGCTGTTCGACTCCTTCGGCAAGCGTGTGCGACTCGTGCACGCTGACCGCGACGGCATCGTCATCGGCCACACCGAAGCCCCGTTGGTCAACAGCGGCGATGCCGTCATCCACCTCGCTGAGGTCACGGCCACCTAGCGGTTCAGGCCGCGCCACCGCGTCGGTGCGCGAAGATCAGATTGGTCTCGGTGCGAGCCACCTCAGGCTGCGTGCTGAGTCCGTCGGTCACGAAGGATCGCAGCTCGTCGGTCCCCTCGACGGCGACGTGCAGATGGAAGTCGTCGGCGCCAGCCAGGTAGTAGACGTTCTGGACCTGCTCCATCACGGCCACCCGATCGAAGAAGCCCGCTATCGATGCTCGCGCTTCCGCCCTCAGCCGCACCGCGATCATCGCCTCGATCGGCCGGCCGATCCACGCCGGCTCCACCTGGGCGTGGAACCCGGAGATGACACCGCGGTCCACCAGCGCCCGCAGCCGGGTCAGGCAGGTGGACGGCGCGACCCCGACCCGCTCGGCCAGGGCGTTGTTGGGCAGCCGTCCCGTGCGCCGCAGCACGTCGACGATCCGGCGGTCGACCTCGTCCAGAACATCGTTCGCCATGCGGATTCCTCCTGGCAGGATCTACGACAAGTATCCGTCACGACGCACTCTACAGAATATTCTTCACCACACTCGACATCGAACCGCACTTCGTTCAGTGTGGAACACACCGTTCGAAGGAGCCTGTCCATCATGATCGTCGGAGTCCCCCGCGAGATCAAGAATCACGAGTACCGCGTCGCCATCACCCCGGCCGGCGTCCACGAGCTGACCCGCCGCGGCCACGACGTCATCATCGAGAAGGACGCCGGCCTCGGCTCCTCGATCCCCAACGAGGAGTTCGTGTCCGCCGGCGCCAAGCTGATGGACACCGCAGAGGAGGTGTGGGCCGCCGCGGAGCTGGTGCTCAAGGTCAAGGAACCCATCGCCGAGGAGTACGGCCGCATGCGCTCGGGCCAGATCCTCTTCACCTACCTGCACCTGGCCGCCAGCCGCCCGTGCACCGACGCACTCATCGAGTCGGGAACCACGTCGATCGCCTACGAGACCGTGCAGCTGAGTGACGGATCGCTGCCGCTGCTGGCGCCGATGTCGGAGGTCGCAGGCCGACTGGCTCCCCAGGTGGGATTCCAGCATCTGATGGCCAGCAACGGTGGGCGCGGTGTCCTGCCCGGCGGCGTGTCGGGCGTGTACCCCGCCGACGTGGTGGTCATCGGCGCCGGCGTCTCCGGCGTCAATGCCGCCGAGGTGGCCCGAGGCATGGGAGCCAGGGTGGAGATCCTCGATCTCGACGTCCGCAAGCTGCGCCAGGTTGACGCCCGGTTCGCCGGCATGATCACCACGGTCGCATCCAATTCGTTCGCGATCGAGAAGGCCGTGACCCAGGCTGACCTCGTCATCGGGGCCGTGCTGGTGCCGGGTGCCAAGGCGCCCACCCTGATCAGTGACGACCTCGTCGCTCAGATGCGCCCGGGCTCAGTGCTGGTCGACATCGCGATCGACCAGGGCGGCTGCTTCGAGAGCTCCCGCGCGACCACCCACGACGATCCGACCTTCATGGTCCACGACTCGATCTTCTACTGCGTCGCGAACATGCCGGGAGCCGTTCCGCGCACGTCGACCTACGCCCTGACCAACGTGACGCTGCCGTACGCGGTGGCTCTCGCCGACAAGGGCTGGAAACAAGCCACTGACGACGACGCCGCCCTCGCTGCGGGGCTCAGCACCCACGCGGGCGCTCTGCTGAACACTGCCGTCGGCGACGCGCTGGGGATTGACGTCGCGAACTGACGCGTCGGGCTGCTGATCGACGCTGGCCACGGTTCAATGGCCAGATGGATCGCTCAGACGACGACAGGCGCCGGGGCGAGCCAGAGTTCGACATCGCTGCTCGTTCGGCTGCCTTCGCCGTGGTCGCCGTGCTGCTCGCCCAGGTCACGTCCGCGTCGACGGCACCCATCGCGCTGGCCACGACCTTCTTGTTGTACCTGGGAGCGATACTCGCTGGACTGCGCACCGTCGTCGCGATCTGGGTCGCGATCTGGAAGCGCCGCCAGCGCTGACTCCTCAGCGGCTAGAGCTGGGCCACGGGGACAGCGTTGCGCAACGACTTGTTCGCGACACCAGCCAGGAGCACCGCACATCCGGCGGCAGCGACGGTGACGGCGAAGGCGGGGCGGTGGCCCGACTCGTCAGCCAGCCGGCCGGCGAGGGAGGCACCCAGTGCGTACCCGATGCCTGTGGCGCCCGCGAGCAGAGTCATGGCCGTGCCCACCCGGTGCAGCGGCACGAGAATCCCGGCGAGTGCGAAGTTGCTGATCATGTAGGGAGCGACGGCGAAGCCCAGGAAGCCGATCACCACGACGAGCGAGCCGATCGAGTCGACCAGCAGCAGCGGAGCCGTCAGGACGAGCAGAGCGAGTGCAGCGACGAGCTGACGCGTCGCGTACAGAATTCTTTCGGGCAGGGCGGCGATCGCCAGCCCCGCCGTCACGCTGCCGATGCCGAGTACCGCGTGGATCAGCCCGGCGATGCCGGCCTGACCATCGGCGGTCGCCAGCACCGTGGTGCCGGTCTGCACGCTGCCGAAGATCGTCCCGATGCAGAGCTGGGCTGCCACGAGCACCACGAACGGTCCCGCCCACAGCGGATCGGTGCCCTGGCCACCGCGCATCGTGTTGCGCGCGACCAGCGCCGACGTGGGGTGGATCGCAAACCACGACCCGAAGACCGCGAGCAGTGCCGCGGCGGTGACCAGCGCGCCCGCAGGCTCGGCCGCGATGGCCAGCACGCCTATCAGCGCCGGGCCGAGGACGAACGACGCCTCATCAGCAGCACCCTCGTAGGAGAACGCTGCGTCGACGAGTCGACGCTGATCACCCTCGTCGCGGGTGATGGGACGCCACCGCACCCGCGCGAGCGGACCGACCTGCGGGATGGCGAGGCCGGTGACGCCGGCAGCGACGAAGATGGCCGCCTGTGAGGCACCCGGCTGCGTCACGACGACGATGGCCACGAGGCCGGCGGCGCCCACGAGCGACTGCACCAGCACGACCGGCCGCTGACCGACCCGGTCGGCAAGCGCTCCGGCCAGCGGCGATCCGATGGCGTTGGCGACGGCCAGGATGCCGGCGGCGGCTCCGCCCACTCCGTACTGACCCGTCGTCGAGCTGACCAGGACGAGCACGCCCAGCTGACTCATGGCAAGCGGAATTCGCCCGAGGAAGGCTACGAAGATGTAGGCGGGCCCAACGATCCGCAACAACGCGCGGTATGCGGCAACTGCTGACACTGAGAGGCAACTCTAGCGGTGATTAGAGTCGTGTCATGACCACGACGGGCGCCCGGCTGCTGCGCGCCCGAGCCGCGACCTTCGTCTACTTCGGGCTCAACGGATTCGTGCTCGGCATGTGGGTCGTCAACATCCCTGAAATCCGGGAACGCACCGGCGCGAGCACCGAGCAGCTCGGCTACCTGATCCTGCTCCTCGGTCTGTCCGCCCTGGGAGGCATGCAGGTGTCGGGCCGTCTGGTCGACCGCGCCGGCAGCGGATCGGTCATGGTCGGATCCGGACTCGTCCTCAGCCTCTCGCTCGCCGGGCCGGCGTTCGCGACCAGCGTCCCAGGACTGGCCGGCGCCCTGGCTGTCGTCGGCGCGGCCAACGGTGCCGTCGACGTCGCTCAGAACTCCCACGCCGTCGAGGTCGAGTCCGGCTACCGCCGCCCGATCATGAGCGCCTTCCATGCCTTCTTCTCGCTGGGAGGTCTGATCGCCTCGCTGATTGGCGGTGCCATGATCGGCCTCGGCGTCGATCTGCGCTGGACCCTTTCGCTGGGAGCTGCCGCGGGGGTCGCCGTCGGCCTGTTCACCCGACACCGGGTGCTGGGACGCTCCGACCGCCCGACCTCCGAGGCCGAGCTCGCGCCGCGCGGTGTTGCCGCGTGGACTCCCCGCGTGCTGCTGATCGCCGTGCTGGCGTTCGCCCTGTTCCTCAGCGAGGGCGTGGCCTACGACTGGAGCACGGTGCACCTGCACGACACCTTGGGCGCCGACAAGACCCTCGCCGCCTGGGGATTCGGGGCGTTCTCGGTCGCCATGACGA
>NZ_JBAVCB010000221.1:0-7048 GCF_049586495.1 Aeromicrobium sp.
GTTCGGGACGGCGTCCACCAGGACCTGCACCCCGCCGCGGTCCGCCGCGATCTCGGCGGTCCGATCAGTGCAGCCGTTGGCCACCACGATGAGCTCGACGTCGAGGTCGACCTGTTCAGCGGCCGTCTCGAGGGCATCGATCGCGTCGACCAGCAGCGCCTCCTCGTTGTTCGCCGGCACGATCACCGCGATCCGATCGATGTCAGGCGTGACCACGTGTGAACACCTCCAGCCTGAAGTCCGTCTCGCGATGGCTGACGATCGTCTGCAGATGCGAGTGGGCGGCCACCTCGTCGTGGGCTTCGTCGCCGGTGCACGCGGCCACGTCGAACGGGTGTCGCCAGTGCACGAGGACCAGATGACCCGACGGCAGCAATGTCTCCAGGCACCGCGCCAGGACGCGGCGACGATCCGCTTCGCCGAGGTAGTACAACAGCTCGGACAGCACGATCAGGTCGAAGGCGTCGTCCGGCCATTCCTGCGGAATGGTTCCTCGGTCGAAGGTGACGTGGTGGTCGGGGACCCGCAGGCGGGCCTGATCGAGAGGCGCAGCAGGATCGGTGGCCAGGACCAGGTCACACCGCGCAGCCAGCCGCTGTGTCAGGACACCGATCGAACACCCGGGCTCGAACGCATTGGCGTAGCGCGCCCGGGGCAGGCTGGCGACGGTGATGTCGAACTTGCGCCGCTCGTAGCTGCGTTCGGCCAGCTGCCACGGGTCGTTCGACGCGGCGTAGAGATCGTGAAAATGCAACGGGTGGGTCATGTCAGGACGACCTCCACCGTGTGCAATGCGTGGTCCAGCAGAGCGGGGGTGAGCACTGCGGCATCGCCGGGGTCGTCGCTCAGCGGACCGACCTGCGACGTGAAGGCGTGAACTGCTGCCCACTTGGCGGTGCGCGCCAGCGGCGTGTCTGGGAGTCGTCTGGCGCTGGTGAGCCATGACTGGTCAGCGGGGGTGGTCCACGTCCACGTCCAGATCGGGAACCTCCACACGGGCGTCTGTCCACGGCACGCCACCAGAGCGGCCGATCCCAGGGCATCGTGGTCGGGATGTCCGTCATGTTCGAACGGCGCGAGGACCAGCGCCGCATCGTGGACCCAGGGCGTGATGGCCTCGACAAGGCCGATGGGGTCGTCGGCCAGGTGGCCGTCCGGAAGCTGGAGGCGTTCGATCTGCGGCTGCGACACACCTAGCGCCAGCAACGCCGCGCGCAGCTCCGCAGGTCGCCGATCCCGCAGCTGGTCACGCGTCGTGGTGCGACTGTGGGGATGGGAGGCCTCACCGTCGGTCGCGGTCACGAAGACGGTGTCGCGATGGCACTGGGTGGCGAGCCATGCGCCGATGGCCAGCACCTCGTCGTCTGGATGCGCCGACAGCACCACCAACCGTCCGTCCGGTGCGGTCGGCGCTGGCGGCAGCTGCTCGATCCGGGACCGCCACGTGGTCACGGCAGGGCTCCGAGCGTCTCGAGGTCTCGCTCAGCATGATGCTGGCGGACGAAGACCGCCAGATCGGCGACCCGGCGAGCATGCGCCTCGTCGAACGCCAGGGGTCCCGGTCCACTGGCCCGCCCGACTCTTCCGATCACCTCGTCGGCGAGGTCGGCAGCCTGTGCACGCAGGACCAAAGCCAGCCGCTGGGCCGACGAGACGTCAAGGCCTGCGTCGACCCGGGCGGCCGCCGCATCCAGGGCGAGCGCGAATGTCTCGGTGCTCGCCCGCACCGCCCCGAGGTGCGCCAGACCGTGCGGTCCGAGACGATCCGAGCCCGACTCGAGCAGGTCGGCGACTCCGAGGGCACCCCCAAACCAACAGGCGGCGATGCCGATCGCCCCGAACCAGAAGCCCACGCGCTCGGTGTAGTCGCCCACCCGACCTATGGTCTGGGCGCTCACGTCGTCCAAGGCCAGAGTGACGGTCTGTGCGCGACTCATGCCCGGCGCCACCCACGTCGGGGCCTCGGCGTCGACGACCACACCGACGTCGTCGAGATCCACGGCGAACAGGCCCGGGCCTGCCGGCGTCTCCGCCGTCACGAGGGCGTGGGTCACCAGCGCGGCGCCGGAGCAGAATGCCTTGCGGCCGGTCAGCCGCCAGCCGTCTTCCACCTCCGTCGCCCGCAGCACGGCGAACGGCGGCTCTGCCGCCCACACCGCCCACAGCTGGCCGTCTTGCACCGACGGACCGTTGAGTTCGCTGAGGATGGCGACGGCATCGTGGTGCGGCTCGACCAGCTTGGCGAGGGCCAGATCTCGACGGGCGACCTCGGTGAACCGGTCCCATCGGACTCGGCTTCGTCCGGCTCCTGGCAGAGGGAGGCGGTCGCACTCAGCGGCGACGTCCGACCGGGTGATCGGTGCGATCGACGGCGCCTTCGTTGGCACGACGCTCCTCCTCGGCTCGCAGCACGGGCCATCCCCATCAGACGACGAGCCTGCTGTACCCGCTTCGCAGGAGTTTCACACCTACCGCGCACGGTTGATCCCGCCGATCGTGGGTACGCCAGAAGAGACCACCGCGCCACCCTCAGGAGGCCTCTCGCCATGTCCGTCACCGGATCGACCGTCGCCATCCTCACGGCCCAGACCGGTGTCGAGCGCGCCGAGCTGGAGGAGCCGATGGACGCACTGATCGACGCAGGGGCCACCGTGGTGCATCTGGCGCCCGAGCTCGGGCCGGTGCAGTCGATGGTGTCCGACACGCACCCGGACGTGACTTTCTCCCCCGACGGGACTGTCGCCGACGCCTCGATCGAGGACTTCGATCTGCTGATCCTGCCGGGCGGCACGGTCAACGCCGACAAGGTGCGCGGCGATGCGGCCTCGATGGCTCTCGTGACCCAGTTCGTCGACGCGGGAAAGCCGATCGCCGCCGTGTGTCACGCCCCCTGGGCCCTGGTCGAGGCAGGAGTGCTGCCGGGCAAGACCCTCACGTCCTTCCCCACTCTGCACACCGACATCACGAATGCTGGCGGCACCTGGGTGGACGAGGAGGTCTTCGTCTGTCCGGCGAACGACTGGAATCTGATCACGTCGCGGAGCCCGGCTGACCTCGATGCGTTCATCGGCGCCATCTGCCAGCTGCTCGACGAACCGAGCTGACCATCTCTGGAGAGGACGACGCATGGACGAGCTGGGCCACTACCTGCGACTGCACCTGACGGGCGCTGCCGGCGGGATTGAACTGTTCTCTCGTGGTGAGCGCATGCTCGACCCGGCCGCGCGGGACACCACCCTGACCATCCGGGACGAGCTGCGCGAGGAACGCCAGCAGCTGTTGACCTTCGCCCGTGCGCTCCAGAAGCGGGAGGCCCCGGTCGCCGCCATGGTGGCGAAGGTCAGCGAGAAGGTGGCCCGCCTCAAGCCAAACGGCAGCCCGCTGAGCCGAGGCCCGATGGACGACCTGGTGGATCTGGAGGCCATGCGGGTGGCGCTGGCTGGCAAGCTGGCGGGCTACGAAGCCATGCTCACCGTGTCCGAGCAGGTGCCCGGGCTGCCCAGCGAGCAGCTCGAAGCGCTGCGGCAGCAGGCGTTGCGACAGCACGACCAGGTGTCGACGCTGCACGCCAAGGCGGCGAAGCGAGCGCTGGCTCGCTGATCGCCACGCGACGATCGTCCGATCGTGATCAGCCGAGCACGTCTGTGGCCGACACATCGCCGTTCTCGGCGTCGATGGCGGCGGCGAGGCGTGTGACGTCCTCGGCTGGCACGTTCACGCCGGCCTCCTCGAAGCCGTGGAGCAACTCGGTCTCGATGGTGTTTCGCGGCGCGCCGTCCTGATAGGACGACACGCGATCCACGACGGCCTGCACTGCCTCGAGATGGTCCTTGTCATATGTGGTCATGCGCATCACGTACCCCGGGTTCGCCGTGTCATGCAAACGGCCGACGAAGCAGTCTGCTTCGTCGGCCGTCCGTCATGATGCTCAGTGCTTGAAGGCGTCCTTGACCTTCTCGCCGGCGTCCTTGACGTCCGACTTGGCCTGATCGGTCTTGCCGTCACGCTCCAGGTCGTCGTTGCCGGTGACCTTGCCAGCGGCTTCCTTCGCCTTGCCGGTCAGGTCGTCGACCTTGTTCTCGACCTTGTCGTCATTTCCCATGATCAGCCTCCTGTATGAGTGGTGGACGATCCCGACGTACCCCACTCACCAGGATCTATTCGTGCTGCAGGCGCACAGCCTCAGCGAGGATGGTCGCGGCTGCAGAAGTCAGAGAGACTCCGGTCGCTGCCGCGTGGTCCAGGATGTGGAGGTGCGCCGCCTCCATGTCGCACCCGACTCTTTCGGCCATCACGCCTTTGGCCTGCTCCAGCATCACCCGTTCGGACAACACCCGCCGGATTCGCGCCGCGAGATCTTCAGTCGACAGGTCGGGAGTCTGCAGCAGCATGGCGGTGGCGATGTCGGCGAAAGCGCCGAGCACTGTGCTCTCGCCAGCATCCATCTCGCCTGGCTGTCGGGCGTACAGCACCAATGCGCCCATGGCGGTGTCACGCCACATCAGCGGCGCGGCCCGAACCGACGAAAATCCGGTGTCGAGCATCGCCGGGGCGAAGTCGGGCCAGCGCTGGTGCAGCTCGTCGCGACCGTCAGCCTGCACGATCGTGCGGCCAGCCACGGCGTCCTCGCAGGGTCCTTGGGCGAGGCGGGTCTGGTGCAGCTCCAGCTGGGTGGCGGCATGACTCGACGCCACGAAGAGCTCCAGATCGGATCCCGCCAGAACCAGGATCGCCGAGGCGTCTGCACCCAGGACGTCACGGCACTGGCCGAGCAAGCCAGTCGCCCGGCTCAAAGCATCGTCCGGTCCCACCAACGCCGCCGACAGCGACGTCAATGCCTGGGTCACTCGGGCTTGATCCATGTCAATCACCCTCGATCGTGAAGTCTCGGAAGTTGATGCCCCGCTGCACGACCTGGGTGGCTACGTCCTCGAGCGTCGTGTTCTGGAAGAATGCCTGGGCTCGCAGCAGGGCCACCGCATCGTCCTGATGGACGCCCACCTGGGCCACGACCATCCCGGTGGCCTGGTGGACGACGGCCATGGAGCTCCATGCTCGGGGAGACAGCGCCTCCGGGTGGTCCAGCTGCGGGTCGAGCAGCATCGCGGTGCCGACGGTGTGTCCCAAGAAGGCTGCAGTCAGTCGGTCGGTGGGCAGCTCGTCGCCGGAGCGGTGGGCGCTCAGCACACCCACCAGCGCGTCACCGCACAACAGTGGTGCGCAGATGACCGTGCCAGCGAATCCGACGATCAGCTGCTGATCCAGCAGCAGCGGCCACCGGTCGGCAGCTCCCGGGCCGAAGCGGGCGATGACGACATCACGGCCACGGGCGGCATCGAGGCTGGGGCCCTGCCCCGCGACGTCCTGTACTCCCTCGAGAGTTTTCGCCATGTCATCGGTGGCGATCAGCAACTGCCGGGTGGCCCGCGTCGTCACCGTGACCGCTGTGCCGTCGGCGTCCAGCAGCTCGGCACTGACCGCGCACAGACGCGCCGTCAGCGGTCCCTGCCCGGTTCGAGCAGCCAGCGCGGCCGCGAAACGGCCCACCAACCTGGACTCGGTCTCGGCCATGCTGCATTCCCCTCGTCGGGCTTCAGCATGGCACACGACCAGCAGTCAGCCGGTGTTGCGCAAACCGGCAGCGATGCCGTTGATGGTCAGCAGCAACGCTCGCTCCAGATCGGCCGACGGTTCAGACTCACGCGCCTTGGCCAGCAGCGAGATCTGCAGCGCGTGCAGCGGGGCCAGGTACTGGTCGCGCAGCTCGAGGGTGTGCCGCAGCACCGGCGCGGACTCCAGCAGAGCGTCGTGTCCGGTGACCTTGAGCACCTGCTCGACGGTGCGGGCGTGCTCGTGGCGGATCGCATCGAACAGGTGGCGCGCAGGTTCGGGCACCAACGCCTGCACGTAGGCGGCGGCGATGTCCAGATCTGTCTTGGCGAGGGTCATCTGCACGTTCGACAAGAAAGTGCGGAAGAAGGCCCAAGATCGGTACATCTCGCGCAGCGTCTCGGCGCGACCGTCCGCGAAGGCGGCGGCCAGGCCGGTGCCGACCCCATACCAACCGGGCAGGATGATGCGTGACTGCGTCCAACCAAACACCCACGGAATCGCCCGAAGGTCCTCCAGACCGCCCAGCCCGCCGGGTCGCTTGGCCGGACGGGAGCCGATGTTCATCTTGCCGAGCTCGTCGACCGGGGTGGCGGCGACGAAGAACTCCACCAACGCGTCCTCACGCACCAGCGAGCGGTAGCACTCCTTGCCTTCCTCGGCGACGAGGTCCATCGTCGAGTTCCACCCGTCGAGGAGTTCTTGGGGCAGCAGCGAGGTTCGGTGCAGGGCGGAGGCCTCGATCACGGCCGACAGCGCCTCCTCGAGATTTCGGCGCCCGAGCCCAGGCAGCGCGTACTTGTCCGAGATCACCTCACCCTGCTCGGTGATCTTGATGGGGCCGTCCAGCGATCCGTTCGGCTGGGACATGATCGCCTCGGCCGTTGGTCCGCCGCCGCGACCCACCGAACCGCCGCGTCCGTGGAACAGCCGCAGCACGACGCCATGCTCGCGCGCGACATCGCGCAGGGCGCGTTGGGCGCGGTGGATCTGCCATTGCGAGGCAGCGATGCCGGCGTCCTTGGAGGAGTCGGAGTAGCCGAGCATGATCTCCTGGACGTCGCCGCGCGCCGCCACGATCCGCCGGTACGACGGGTCGGCGAGCAGCGCCTCCAGCAGCGGGCCGGCGGCCTCGAGCTCGGCCACCGTCTCGAACAGCGGGGCGAAACCGATGCGCGCCACCGCATCGGGTCGGGAGAGGTCGACCAGACCGACCTCGCGCGCCAGCACCACCACGGCGAACAGGTCGTCGACGTCGTGGGTCATCGACACGATGTAGGTCTCGATGACGTCCGGACCGTAGGTGTCGAGCGCCGTGCCGATGGTCTTCAGCAGGTCCAGCGACGCGGTCGCAGCCTCCCCGAGGCCCCCGGCCCCCACCCCGGTGAGCGGCCGGCCCGACGCCATCTCGTCGCGAAGCCGCGCGATGCGGTCGGGC
>NZ_JBAVCB010000222.1:0-8317 GCF_049586495.1 Aeromicrobium sp.
GTGAGGCCGAGGGCCAGGCCCGCGGAGACGAGGCCCGTCGCAAGGGCGGGCAGCGCGAGCCACGGCCACCATGCGGCGACCGTGGCTCCACGCGTCGTAGTCATTCGCTCATTCTGGGGCACCGACCTGGTGCTGAGTCCGTTTTGTCGGGATCACGTTCAGAGCGCTGTCGGGTCGCGTGACGGCAACGAGAGCGACCACGATCATCCAGACCAGGAGAAGCAAGAACGGGACGGGCACGTAGGCCTCGGGCCGCAGGACCCCGGCCACACCCGCCACGGCTCCGAGGCCGCCCACGACAGTCGCCCACCAAGAAAGCCACCGGGGAAACTCCGTGGCGAGTAGCCCGATTCCCGCTGCCAGGAACGCGAGCGACATCAGGAAGCCCGAGACGACGAACGACTGGTCGTTCATCGAGATCAGTGCTTCGGCCGTGACTGGATCGAGCTTGTCAGGCATGTCGTTCACGACCATCATCGGTGCCGCCGAACCGACCTTGACAGCGAGCATGGCGCAACCGGCGATCCCAGTAGTGACCGCGGCCACCGGCGCCCGCCCGAACAGAAATGCCACGAGCCAGGCCAAGAGGACTGCGAGCGCGGCGAAGCCGAGCAGTTCCAGGGTGTATGCGAAGTAGGCGATCGCGGGGAGCCCTTCCCGGGCATCGGCGAGGATCGACTCGCCGTCGGTGCCCGGGCCGGCATATAGCCCGTTGCCCACGAGGGGGCCCAGGCTGGCAAGGAGTGCTGAGATGACGAGGGTTCGGTTTCGTTTCATGCCCCGACTGTCGCGGTCGAGGGCGTCCCGGCGCATGGGCTTGCGGTCACGTCTTGCCGGGACCCCGGCGCTGGGCCGCGATCGAGGCTCTCCGAGAGGTGCAAATCGGTTTCCTGATCGTGGTGGCCTTGAGCGTCACCGATGTCAAGTGGCCACGCTGGCGACGACAACAAACCCTCCGCTGTAGGCACCGTTCTTGGACGGAACTCGCTCGCCCCAGCCCTTGCCCTGCCGTGCGTCATAATGCCGCGATTAGACGGAGCACATCCCTCGCGCAAGACCTCAGACTGCCTCTCACCCTGTGTCAGTGGAGGTGGCGAGAATGTTCTGAGCGGATGGTGTGTCACACCTTGCGAATGGCCTGCTATCCCATCAGACAGACCCGCCGTTCGTACTTACTCAGCGCTTGCAATCGTCGGCGCGGAGGGGGACGGGGGTACCCGTCACTCACGTGTTGTGACGGAACTCCACCACGTCGCCATCGGCCATGACGTAGTCCTTGCCCTCCATGCGCACCTTGCCGGCGGACTTCGCGGCGTTCATGGAACCGATCTCGACCAGGTCGTCGAAGGAGACGATCTCGGCCTTGATGAAGCCGCGCTCGAAATCGGTGTGGATCACGCCAGCGGCCTGGGGGGCGGTGGCACCCTTGGGGATCGTCCAGGCCCGCGACTCCTTGGGGCCGGCAGTCAGGTAGGTCTGCAGGCCGAGGGTGTCGAAGCCGACCCGCGCCAGCGCGTCGAGACCGGGCTCGGTGACACCCATGTCGGCGAGCATCTCCGCACGCATCTGCTCGGCCTCCTCGTCGTCGCCCAGCTCGACCAGCTCGGCCTCGCCCTTCGCGTCGAGGAAGATCGCTTCCGACGGCGCGACCAGGTCGCGCATCTGCTGCTTGAGCGACTCGTCGCCCAGCTCGTCGGCGTCGCAATTGAACACGTAGATGAACCGCTTGGACGTCATCAGGTGCAGCTCGCGCAGCAGGTCCAGGTCCAGATCGGCCTTCAGCACGCCAACGCCTGCCTCCAATGACTCCTTGGCCTTCTTGGCCTCCTCGAACAGCGGGACCAGCGACTTGTCCTTGCGTGAGTCCTTGTCCAGCCGGGGCAGCGCGTTGTCGATCGTCTGCAGATCGGCGAGGGCCAGCTCGATCGAGATGGTCTCGATGTCGTTGGCCGGGTTCACGTCGCCATCGACGTGGGTCACGTCCTCGTCGCGGAACACTCGGGTGACCTGACAGATGGCGTCGGACTCGCGGATGTGAGACAGGAACTTGTTGCCCATGCCCTCGCCCTCGGACGCGCCGCGGACGATGCCAGCGATGTCGACGAACTGCACCGTCGCGGGCAGCTGCTTCTCCGAGGAGAAGATTTTGGCCAGCTGGGCGAGCCGCGCGTCAGGGACGCCAACGACCCCGATGTTGGGTTCGATCGTCGCGAACGGATAGTTCGCCGCGAGGACGTCGTTCTTGGTCAGGGCGTTGAAGAGGGTCGACTTGCCCGCATTGGGGAGTCCGACGATGCCGATGCTGAGAGCCACGAGCGACGATCCTACGTGTTCAGGGACGGGTGAGGCTAAACGCCCGCAGGTGACGGCCGTACCAGTCGTCGCGCAGGCCCAGGTCCGTCATGCCGAGCCGGGCGCAGACCGCCTGGGAGCGAACGTTGGCCGGGTCAGTCACGGCCAGCAGCCGCGGCACCTCGGCCTCCCATGCCCGAGCGACGAGGGCGGAGCCAGCGTCCGTCGCGAGCCCGCGACCCCACACGTCAGGGTTCAGGTGCCAGCCGATCTCGAAGTCCTGCGGTTCGCCTCCCGAGCTCAACGGGATCGGCACCAGCAACGCCATGCCGACCACGCGCTCCTCGCCCGCGAGCACCATCGCGAACACCCCGCTGGCAGGGTGCGGCCCGGCCCGCAGCGGAAAGCTCTCGATTCGGGCCACCGCTTCATCACGATGCGCCATCGGCTCGCCGTTACCGCTCCACCTCGCGACCTCCGAAAGGCTGAAGATCGCGTACAGGTCGTCCGCGTCATCGGGGGTGAACGGGCGCAGCAGGAGTCGCTCGGTGCGAATCGAGTCCATGGGAGAACCCTGACAGACTCAGGTCATGACCGTCATCAAGATCAATGCCATCACCGTTCCCGCTGGCTCGGGTGACGAGCTCGCTCACCGATTTGCTGCCCGCGCCGGTGCCGTAGACGGTGCCGAGGGGTTCGAGGGCTTCGAGCTGCTCAAGCCCACCGACGACCGCGACCAGTGGCTCGTCATCACTCGCTGGGCCAGCGAGGAGGCTTTCCAGGCCTGGGTTGATTCGCCGTCGTTCGCCGAGGGTCATCGTTCCGCTGTCGAGCGCGCCGGCGGAGATGCCCCGAAACCGGTGTCGACTCACAGTGAAGTCTGGAACTACGAGATCGCGGGTGGCTCGCCCGGCTGAAGGGTCGAAAGTGTCGCACCCGGGCGACACGATGGGATCATGCCTGTCATTGCAGTGGGTGGGGTCACCGAGCGGCTAACGTCGTGAGCATGGAGCGCGCGGCGCTACGGCCCGGACATCAGCTGGCCTCCCACGACCTCACGGTCCGCGGGACGATCGCCGTTGGATGCGTCGCCATGGCCGTCGTCACCATTTTGGATCTGGTCAACGGCGAGCTCGGTTTCCCGTTCTCGCTCGGCTTCGTGCTCATCGTGGTGACCCTGCCGTTGGCCATCGATGTCCGAGAACTGTTCCCGGCCGGTGTCCTGCCCCCGCTGCTGCTGCTCGGCACCCTGCTGGTGGTGTGCATCGTCCGACCCGAGGCCATCTCGGTCGACGGACTGGCTGCCGATGCCGGGTTGTTCACCCGCTATCTCGCCTCCGTGATCGACCACGGACTGACCCTGGCGATCGGACACGCATTGGCCATCGCGGTCATCGTGTGGCGCATCCTCGCCGACGCCTGATGTCCACGTTCGTCGATCCGCTGGCCGAGCAGCACCTCAACCGGTGAGCTGATCGACGAAGCACCAACGCCAGGCCTCGCCCGGCTCGAACGAGCGCATCACGGGGTGTGCGGTCTCGTCGAAGTGCGCCGCGGCGTGTTGGCCCGGCGAGGAGTCGCAGCACCCGACGTGCCCGCAGGACATGCAGATCCGCAGGTGCACCCACTCGGTGCCGTCGCGAAGACACTCCTCGCAGCCGTCCGGCGTGATCGGATCGGGCACCGGCCGCCCGTCTCGCAGGTGCTCGCAGCCGCCCTGCGCCAACAGGGTCGGACGCAGATCGGTCTCCCGTTCGGAGGTCGTCTCGTCCTCGGCAGCGCGATCGAGGATCGACTCCTCGAGGTCGAGGGCGTTCATGATGCGGGTCAGCACCGTGTGATCGACACCCCCGGCGTCTCGGATGCGCAGCAGTTCCCGTCGCTCAGCCTTGAGCATCTCGGCACGGGTGCGCGTGTACTGCGCCGTCGGCGTCTCACTCCTGCCCAGCCGCTCCCACAAGCTGTTGGTGCGGTCGAGCGCTCGATCGCGCAGTCGTTGCCGAACGCTGTCGGAGACGGCACGGTCCTCGTGCTCGTCCAGGTATCTGATCCCCGCGTCGGTGACGGACTGGTAGACCCCCGCCTCCTGCAGATGGTCCTCGTGCCGGTCAGGACCAGGCACCTTCAAGGTGCGCACCAGCCACGGCAACGTCAGGCCCTGGAGCAAGAGGGTGCCGACCGTGACCACGAAGGCGATCAGCACCAGTACCTCTCGCTGCGGGGTGTCGCGAGGCAGCAGGAACACTGCCGCCAGCGTCACGACACCGCGCATCCCGGCCCACCCGATGATGACCACGACGCGCCACGACGGCGCCGGATCGACCCTTTGCACCGAGGGGATCAGCCGGGGCAGGTAGGTGGCCGGGAAGATCCAGATGAACCGCAGGACGATGACGCCGACCAGCGTGGCCGCACAGGTGGCGGCGATGAGCGGCACGGACAGCTCGCTGTCCCTCACGTCGATCAGGATCGAGCGGATCTGCATGCCGATCAGCAAGAAGACGGCGTTCTCGAGCACGAAGGAGATGGTGGACCAGTTGGTGCGCTCGAACAGCCGCGAGGTCCCCGACTGGATGAGCGGGGACTTGTGGCCAAGGATCAATCCAGCAACGACCACGGCGAGCACGCCAGACGGGTGCCCCTCCACTCCCGGGATGCGGATCTCCTCGGCTGGCAGGTAGGCCAACCACGGAGTCAGCAGGGAGACCGCGACGTCCGTGATGTCGTCCTCGATGTGCTTGCGCACCTGGCCGATCACGACGGCGACCAACAACCCAACCGCCACGCCGCCAACGGCCGACATCGCGAAGGACGCCCCCACCTCCCAGATCGAGACCGTGCCAGCGATGGCCGCGATAGCGGTGCGCAGCGTGACGATGGCGGTGGCGTCGTTGACCAGGCTCTCGCCTTCCAGGATCGTGACGACCCGCCGCGGGAGGCCGATACGTCGCGCGATCGCCGTGGCGGCCACAGCGTCGGGCGGCGCAACAACCGCACCCAGGGCGAGGCCGACGGCCAGCGGCACGCCGAGCATGGCCCACACCAGGAGACCGATGCCCGCCGTCGTGAAGATCACCAGCCCGATGCTCAGAAGCGCGATGGGTCTCTTGTTGCTGCTGAAGTCGATCAAGGACGTGCGGATGGCCGCGGAGTACAGCAACGGCGGCAAGAATCCGACCAGCACCAGCTCGGGGGTCAGCTCGATTTCAGGCAGGTAGGGCAGATAGGAGACCGCGATGCCCACGACGATCAGGACCAGGGGCGCTGACAAGCCGAAGCGGCCAGCCACGGCGCTGAAGGCGACCGCGATCACCGCGAGGATGAGGATGGTAAGCGCGATGTCCACGTCAGGTGGTGCCGGCGCGCTTCATGTCCCGGCGCAGCTCGGGCGGCAGCGCGAAGATGAGGCTCTCGTCGGCGGTGCGCACAGCATCGGCGTCGGGGTGGCCGTGGTCGCTGAGGTAGGCGAGCACGTCCTGCACCAGATTGTCGGGCACCGAAGCGCCCGAGGTGACGCCGATCTTCTCGACACCGTCGAGCCATGCGTCGTCGATCTCGGAGATGTCGTCGATGCGATACGACGCCTTGGCGCCAGCCTCCAGGGCGACCTCGACCAGCCGCACCGAGTTCGAGGAGTTGGCCGAGCCAACCACGATCACGAGGTCCGCGCCCTGCGCGATCTCCTTGACCGCGACTTGGCGGTTCTGGGTGGCGTAGCAGATGTCGTCGCTGGGTGGATCCTGCAGTTGCGGGAACTTCTCGCGCAGCCGGCGTACCGTCTCCATGGTCTCGTCGACGCTGAGCGTGGTCTGCGACAACCACGAGAGCTTCGCATCGGCCGGGAAGTCCAGACCGTCGACGTCGTCCGGGTGCTCGACCAAGGTGATGCTCTCGGGCGCCTCACCCGCAGTTCCCTCGACCTCCTCGTGACCAGCGTGGCCGATCAACAAGATGTGCTTGCCCTCGCTGGCGAAGCGCCGAGCCTCGTGGTGCACCTTGGTGACCAACGGGCAGGTGGCGTCGATGGTCTTGAGGTCACGCTCGGCGGCCTCGGTGTGCACCATCGGGGAGACGCCGTGGGCCGAGAACACGACGGTGGCGCCCATTGGCACCTCGTCCAGCTCTTCGACGAAGATGGCGCCCCGAGCAGCGAGATTGTTCACCACGTGCTTGTTGTGCACGATCTGCTTGCGCACGTAGACGGGAGCGCCATACAGGTCCAACGCCTTCTCGACAGTGATGACCGCGCGATCGACCCCGGCGCAGTAGCCACGGGGGTCGGCGAGCAGGACACTGCCGCCCACGGCGGGCATGCCAAGTGCGACCTCAGAAGACATGGCCCCATCGTAACGGGCGGTACGCCATTAGGCTGTCGGCATGGCTCTGCAGACGTCGGCGGACTCCCCCGCCCCGCTGCGGCAGATCTCCACCCTGCTCGGCAGCTGGATCGATCGACTCGGCGCCGTCTGGGTCGAGGCCGAGGTCGCCCAGCTGACCCGCCGCCCGGGAATCTGCTTCCTGACTCTGCGTGACCTGCGGGCCACCATCTTCATCGACGCCACCTGCCACCTGAGCATCCTGGATGCCTCGCCGGCCCCCATCACCGAAGGCGCTCGGGTGGTCGTGCAGGCCCGGCCGACCTTCTACGCGCCCCGCGGAGCACTGAGTCTGGAGCTGCGCGAGATCCGGTTGCAGGGCGAGGGTGAGCTGCTCGCCCAGCTCGAGCGCCGCCGACAGCTTCTGGCCGCCGAGGGCCTCTTCGCGCCGCACCACAAGCAGCCGTTGCCGTTGTTGCCGCACGGAATCGGGCTGATCACGGGACGCGGCTCGGCCGCTGAACGCGACGTGCTGGAGAACGCTCGCCGCCGCTGGCCCGACGTCCGTTTCGTCGTCCAGCATGCGCTGATGCAGGGAGAGGGTTCCGCGCGCGGCATCATGGCCGCGCTGGCCGAGCTTGACGCCGATCCCACCGTTGACGTCATCGTCATCGCGCGCGGCGGCGGATCGATGCAGGACCTGCTGCCGTTCTCCGACGAAGGCCTGATTCGCGCCGTGTTTGCGGCGCGCACGCCCGTGGTCAGCGCGATCGGTCATGAGCCGGACATCCCGATCCTTGACCTCGTCGCCGACCTCCGCGCGTCCACGCCCACCGATGCCGCCAAGCACCTCGTGCCTGCTGTCATCGAGGAGCTGACGGCGCTGGCGGACATGCGAGAACGGGGCCGACTGGCTGTGCTGGCCCTGATCGACCGCGAGCAACGAGGACTGGCCGCCGCCCGCTCCCGCCCTGTGCTGGCGACCCCTACGTCGATGGTCGACACCGCCGCGCGGTTGCTCAGCGATCAACGGGACCGCGCCCGCCGCTCGATCGTGAACCGGCTCGATCGGGCCGGCGACGAGATCGGTCATCACCTCGCTCGGGTCCGCGGGTTGTCGCCGCTCGCCACGTTGGAGCGAGGCTACGCCGTCGCGCAGCTGCCCGACGGAACCGTCGTCACCCGCACCGCCCAGCTGAACCCTGACGGCGAGCTGACTGTTCGCATCGTCGACGGCATCATCGCCGTCCGCACCCTCTCGATCGAGGAGACACCCCATGACTGACGCACCTGACCTGCCCTACGAGCAGGCGCGTGATGAACTCATCGCCGTCGTGCAGAAGCTGGAGACCGGCGGGAGCACCCTGGAGGAATCACTGGCCCTGTGGGAACGCGGCGAGGAGCTGGCCGCGCTCTGCCAGCGTTGGCTCGACGGCGCGCGCGCCAGGCTGGCCGCCGCCAGTGGCGAGACTCAGCCAGCCGGTGACAGCGACGCGATGTAGTCCTCCAGGACGTCCTGCGTCACGGTGCCGTTGACCAGCGTGGTCCGTTCGCCCTCGCGCATCACGTAGGCGATCTCGTCCCCGGGGCCGGCCCAGACCGACCACACCTCTCCCGCGACTTGCGCCGACCCGGCCTCCTGGCTGCCTTCGGCCCAGCGGTCGAGGGCGCGTTCGATCGACAAGGGGGTCTGCTCGAGCCCCACGTAC
>NZ_JBAVCB010000223.1:0-3071 GCF_049586495.1 Aeromicrobium sp.
ACCACGGTGCGCTGGCCCTTGAGGAGCACCGTGGCGTCCCACCGCTGACTTGCTGCGCGGGCGTGACCGAGCGGATCGCTCTCGACCTCGGATCGATCGACGCCCAGCATCTTCGCGAGCTCGCCCGCGTGCGGCGTGAGCAGCGCCGAGGGCGTCAGCCGATCGGGCAGGTGGGCCAGCGCAGCGGCGTCGAGCACCACCGGCACCTCATCGCGCAGTGCGCTGTTCATCACGTCACCGACGTCGCCGTCGCCGCCCGGGCCGACGACCCATGCCTGCACCCGGCCGAGGGACGCGACCACCTCGGGTGCTCGGTCGACGACCCGCGCCGACAGCGCGGTCGTCCCAGCGAAACGCACCATCCCGGACGGGCCTGCCTGGGCTCCGGCGACGCACAGATGGGCCGCCCCCGCGTACTGCTCAGAACCAGCAGCGATGCCGACCACGCCTCGGGTGTACTTGTGCCCATCGGTCGACCCCAGAGCATCGAGCAGCAGATGACGGTCCCCGGGCTCGATCGCCTCCACCACCGCAGGACCAAGATGTGGGCCCAGACCGATGTCGACGCAGGTGACATCGGCGCCCGCCAGACCTGCGGCCGGCGACAGCAGGAGTGCGGGCTTGAAGGTGCCGAACGTGACCGTGGCGTCGGCGCGCACGGCAGGCCCCGGGCACGTGCCGCCGTCCACGTCGACACCCGAGGGGACGTCGACGGCGACCGTGAACGGCGCCGTGCGAGTGATCCAGTCGGCCCAGTGCGCGGCACGTCCGGACAATCCAGGTCGAGCCCCGATGCCGAACACCGCGTCGATGCAGGTGCGCTGGCCGGTGGGCTCGTCGACGACGATCGCACCCGCCCCCACAGCAGCCTTGAGACCAGCGGCGTGGACCTGATCGGCGTCGAGGAGACAGAGGTCCACCCGCACGCCGCGATCACGCAGATGGGTCGCGGCGAACAGCGCGTCGCCGCCGTTGTTTCCCGGACCGATCAGCATCAGCACGAGGTCGCCCGGCGCGATGGCGTCCAAGGCGTTGGCCAGGCCGAGCGCGGCGGTCTGCATCAGCCCGTCCCATCCGGCACGGATCGCAAGCGCCTCCTCGGCGGCGCGAATCTGCGCGACCGAGTGCGCCTTCAGCACTCGGCCACCACGAAGGCTGTGGCCACCGTGGTGTCGTGCGAGATCGACAGGTGCACCACGGTGATGCCCAGCTCGCGCAGCCGGCCCGGCGCCGCGCCGTGCAGGACGAATTCTGGTGCCCCACGCGGCGTGTTGGACACTTCGAAGTCCTGCCACGACACGCCAGCCGGCGCCCGCATGGCCTTGGCCAGGGCTTCCTTGGCGGCGAATCGGCCCGCCAGAGATTCTATGGGCAGGTCGCGTTCTTTCGGCGTGAAGAGCCGGGTGCGCATGGTCGGGGTGCGCTCGAGGGTCTCGGTGAATCGGGCCAGGTCGACGACGTCGACGCCAATACCGTGGATGGCCATCACTCCACCGTCACGGACTTGGCCAGGTTGCGCGGCTGGTCGACGTCGTGGCCGAGCTGCTCGGCGAACGCGCAGGCAAAGATCTGGAGCGGCACGGTGGCCAGCAGCGGCTGCATCAGCGTGGGCACTTGGGGGAGCCGGATGATGTGATCGGCGTACGGGACCACATCGTCGTCACCGTCCTCGACCAGCACGATCGTGCGGGCGCCCCGCGCACGGATCTCCTGGATGCTGCTGATGGTCTTCTCCTGCAGCTGGTCGCGCCCCTTGGGCGGCATGATCACGAAGACCGGCAGACCCTCTTCGATCACCGCAATGGGGCCGTGCTTGAGCTCGCCGGCGGCGAAGCCCTCGGCGTGGATGTAGGCCAGCTCCTTCAGCTTCAGCGCGCCCTCGAGCGCGACCGGGAACCCCACGTGCCGTCCGAGGAACAAGATGGCCCGCGATCCAGCCAGCTCGGCGGCCAGCTTGCGCACCTGATCGCCCTCGTCGAGCATCCGCTGGATGCCGGCCGGGATCTGCTGGAGATCTTCGAGGATGCCGGCAATCTCGTCGCCGTACTTGGTGCCCTTGATCTGCGCCAGGTACAGCGCCAGCACGTAGCAGGCGGTGATCTGCGCCAAGAACCCCTTGGTGGAGGCGACCGCGACCTCGGGGCCCGCATGGGTGTAGAGCACGGCGTCGGACTCTCGCGGGATGGTCGATCCGTTGGTGTTGCAGATCGACAGCACGCGCGCCCGCTGCTGCCGCGCATACCGAACGGCCATGAGCGTGTCCATGGTCTCGCCGGACTGACTGATCGAGACGACCAGCGTGGAGCGGTCCAGGATCGGATCGCGATACCGGAACTCCGAGGCAAGCTCGACCTCGCACGGGATGCGGGTCCAGTGCTCGATGGCGTACTTGGCCACCAGGCCGGCGTAGGAGGCAGTGCCGCAGGCCACGATGATGATCTTGCTGACGTCGCGCAGCTCGTCGTCGGTCAGGCGCATCTCGTCCAGCTGGAGCAGGCCCTCAGCAGTGTGACGACCGAGCAGGGTGTCAGCGACGGCCTGCGGCTGTTCGTCGATCTCCTTGAGCATGAACCAGTCGTAGCCACCCTTCTCAGCGGCGGAGACGTCCCAGTCGACGTGGTACTCGGTGGTCTCGGCGGGCTCCCCGTCGAAGTCGGTGACGACGATGTCGTCGCGCGTGATGACGACGACCTGGTCCTGGCCCAGCTCCACGGCGTCACGGGTGTACTCGATGAACGCCGCGACGTCCGAGCCGAGGAAGTTCTCCCCCACCCCACGGCCGACGACCAGCGGTGAGTTGCGGCGGGCTCCGACCACGACGCCGTCGTGCTGGGCGCTGGAGATGACCAGGGTGAACGCGCCCCGAAGTCGACGACACACGCGCCGCACAGCTTCCGGCAGGTCGTCGGTGGACTTGAGCTCGCGGGCCACCAGGTGCGCGACAACCTCGGTGTCGGTCTCTGACACCATCTCGACGCCCTCGGCCTCGAGCTCGGTGCGGAGGGGGGCGAAGTTCTCGATGATCCCGTTGTGCACCACGGCCACCCGGCCGGTCGGATCCAGGTGCGGGT
>NZ_JBAVCB010000224.1:0-2829 GCF_049586495.1 Aeromicrobium sp.
GCATCGTGCCCGGCACGGGTGTGTGGACCGTCAACGGCAAGCCGTTGGAGGAGTACCTCCCCAACAAGCTGCACCAGCAGATCGCCAAGGAGGCCTTCGCGGCCACCGGTCTGGAAGATCGCTTCGACGTCGTGGCCCGTGTCACCGGTGGTGGCATGACCGGTCAGGCTGGAGCGCTGCGTCTTGGCGTGGCCCGTTCGCTCAATGGCATCGACGAGGAGGTCAACCGCCCGGTCCTGAAGAAGGCCGGTCTGCTGACCCGCGACTCGCGGATCAAGGAGCGCAAGAAGGCCGGTCTCAAGAAGGCCCGTAAGGCTCCGCAGTACAGCAAGCGCTGATCTACTCGTGGTCGGTCGAATCTTCGGCACCGACGGCGTCCGTGGGGTCGCCAACCGCGACCTGACAGCCGAAGTGGCTGTCGACCTGTCGGTGGCGGCCGCCCACATCCTGGGTGAGATCGGCGCGTTCGCCGATCGACGTCCCACTGCAGTGGTGGCTCGGGATCCGCGCGCCTCGGGAGAGTTCCTGGAGGCCGCGGTCATCGCGGGCCTGGCCTCGGCTGGGGTCGATGTGCACCGGCTTGGCGTGGTGCCCACGCCCGGCGCCGCGTATCTGACGGCACTGCTGGACGCCGACATGGGCGTCATGATCTCGGCCAGCCACAACCCGATGCCCGACAACGGCATCAAGTTCCTCGCGCGGGGCGGTCTCAAGCTGGACGACGAGCTGGAGCGGCAGATCGAGCAACGGCTCGAGGAACCGTGGGACCGGCCCGTCGGTGCGGATGTGGGACGTATCGGCGACAGTCATTCGGGGGTTGCGGCGTACATCAAGCATCTGGTCGGCACGGTGCCGGACAGCCTCGCAGGCCTCACCGTGGTGCTGGACTGCGCCAACGGCGCAGCCTTCGAGGTGGGGCCCGCCGCGTTCGCCGAGCTGGGTGCCACGGTGATCCCCATCCATGCCGAGCCCGACGGTCTGAACATCAACCGCGACTGCGGGTCGACCCACCTGGAGGATCTGCAGGCCGCCGTCGTGGCCCACTCCGCTGATGCTGGATTCGCCTTTGACGGCGACGCCGACCGATGCTTGGCCGTCGACGCAGCTGGTGAGATCGTCGACGGTGATCAGATCCTCGCCGTGCTGGCGGTGGCGGCCCGCGACGCGGGGCACCTTGTCGATGACACGGTGGTGGCCACGGTGATGAGCAACCTCGGGTTCTTGCACGCCATGGAACGCGAGAACATCCAGGTCGTGGCCACGACGGTCGGTGATCGCTATGTGCTCGAGGCGATGCGGACAGGCACGTACACGCTCGGCGGTGAGCAGTCGGGCCACGTCATCATGTCCGAGCACGCCACGACCGGCGATGGTGTCCTCACCGCGTTGCAGGTCGCCAGTCGGATGGTGTCCACCGGCCGCACCCTCGCCGACCTCGCCGCCGTCATGTCCCATCTGCCGCAGGTACTGGTCAACGTGCCCGACGTCGACAAGGCGCGCGCTGGCACCGATCCGGTGCTCCAGGACGAGGTTGCCATCGCCGCGGCCAGGCTCGGCAACTCCGGTCGGGTCCTGCTGCGCCAGAGCGGCACCGAGCCACTCGTGCGCGTCATGGTCGAGGCATCCACAGCGGAGCAGGCGTCGGAGATCGCCGAGCACCTGGCCAGCGTCGTGCGCTCCACCCTCGCCCTCTGACGCAGCCCTAGACTCTCGCCATGGGCACAGTCACCGCTCAGACCGACGACGACTTCGCCAGCTTCCACGAGGTCTACCTCGCCTCGTACGACCGCGTCTACGATTGTCCGTGGCTGGCGGTCGAGAAGCGGGTCAATCTGACCCCGGACGCCTATACCGACGCCATCGCAGTCGTGGCGCGCGACGACGCCGGCACCATCGTGGGCGGCGGCACGGCAATCATGCCGCTGCAGGACAACCGGTCCTTCGCATTCCTCGACGTCTTCGTGCATCCCAATCATCGACGAGCTAGGCACGGATCGGCCATCCTGGATGCCCTGTTGGCTGGAGCGCGTGATGCCGGCCGCACCATCGGGTTCATCGCGCCGTCCTGGGGGATCGACGAGGGGACCAGCGCCGGGCGAGAGTTCGCCGCGGCGCGCGGATTCGAGCTCGACCTGGTCGATGCGACGCGCGAGCTCCGGCTGCCTGCGACGGTGCCTCAGTTGGTCGTCGCGGGCGGCTACACGCTGCAGAGCTGGCGCGGTCCGTGCCCCGATGACCTGATCGCGGAGTACGCGGACCTGCGCCGCATCCTCACCGAGGAAGCGCCGGGTGGCGAGGCCGGGATCGAGAACGAGCACTGGGATGCCGCTCGGGTCCGTCAGGACGAAGCCGATCTCGCCACCGTGGGCCGCGTGATGCACGTCGTGGTGGCGCGGTCACCGAGCGGTCACCTGGCCGGGCACACCCAGCTGGCCTTTCCCGACAGCGATGAGGTGTACCAGTGGGACACCTTGGTGCGTCGCGAACACCGCGGCCACCGTCTCGGGCTGGCCCTGAAGGTCGCCATGATGCTTCAGACGGCCGACCTGCTGGCCGGTCGACGTCGCATCATCACCGTGAACGCGGCCAGCAACGAGCACATGATTGCCGTCAACGACGCGCTGGGCTTTGAGCAGATCGCGTGGGTAGGTGAGTACGTGCGGAGGCTGTAGCTCACAATTTGCGCAGCCGTACCCACTTCACGTCGTGATCGGAACCCTTGCGCAGCACCAGGGACGCGCGGCCGGTCGTGCTGGCGATGTTCTCGCGCAGGTTCGGCCAGTTGATGGTGTCCCACAGCGTCGCGGCACGAACCGCGGCTTCCTCGTC
>NZ_JBAVCB010000225.1:0-13288 GCF_049586495.1 Aeromicrobium sp.
ACGCAGCTTCGCGATCGGCCATGACCCTTTGCCAGGCTCCCAAGGAAAAGGCGATGGTGAGGACTCCCCAGTGGAAGACGATCTCCGACATGTCTTGGAGCTCATCGACCAGCAGGTCGCCAGTCAGGAGAGTGGCGGCGAGCAGTCCCCCACCGACGTACCGAGCGCGGCCTTCTGCGTGTCGCGCCACCGCGAAGGTCGCCAGCAGCATGGGCACGAACTGCCCGAAGAAGAGCAGATAGACGACCCCGGCAGCATGGAGAGCGACGAAGGCCACAAAGATCACGAGAGAACAGACCAGCGGACGCGTGCGGCGGACCAGCAGAGCGCCTGCGACCACCGCTACCTGCACGGTCGAGATCCACGTGCTCCCCTCGGCTTCTCGCGAGGTGAACGGAACCCAGATCTCGGCGATGCCGATCAGCAGCACGGCGCCCGCGATCGCACAGTCGGTCAATCGGGGCCAGAGAGGCTGCACCTGTCAACCATAGGCATCAGGCAGGGGTCCTGACGTCATCCTTGAGATGACATCGAAGTAGACGTGGGAGCGATGACTCCCTGCAGACATCTGCGGTTCGCTCGTTCCATGAACAACAACTTGCGAATTCTCGTCGCGGTGTGCCTCGTCGCCACCGCTGTCCTCTCGGCCACGTGGACTCTGCTTGCACCGGAGTTCTCCTCGGACTCAGAAGAGTTTCTCCGGGCTGTCGCCGATGGCGGCACGTCTGCGCGCGTGAGCGTCTTCGGCTTCGCGGTGAGCCAGCTGCCATTTCTCATCGGGGTCGCTGGCGTTGCCGCCTGGCTGCACCCCGCGAGCCCCAGACTCGCCGTCGCCGGAGGCGCCCTCGCCGTCCTGGGAGGGTTCGGTCATGCGGTCTTCAGCGGCGCGGCGATGACTCAGGTGCTGATGTCGTCCGATCCGACCGGTTACGCCGATCTCGCGGGCAGCCTGGAGTCGTTCGGGCTGCTCGTGCCGTTCATGGCTGCAGGGCTGCTTGGCACCGTGCTGGGGCTGATACTCCTGGGCGTTGCTCACTTCCGCTCTGCCGCAACTCCGCGGTGGGTCGGGCCGACCCTCTGGGCCTTCGTGATCGTCGAGTTCGCTGGCTCCGGGGTCAGCGAGTGGGCCAGCTACCTTGCCGCCTTGCTCTACCTGGCTGCGCTGAGTGCTCTGGCCCTCGGCGTCGCGCAGCGAGAGTCCGCTGTCGCCGCGGACCACCTCGACCTCGTGTGATCCGATGCTCTCGCTGTCAGGTGCTACGGCTGCGGCTGTTCGAGGTGACCCGTCGCCGCGAAGGACTCGAGAGCCGCCACGTACGGGGCGATGTCGATGCCCTTGTCGGCCAGCCAGGTGTCGTCGAAATAGGTGTTGACGTACCGCTCCCCGCCGTCACACAGCAGCGTGACGATGCTACCGGCCTCGCCGGCCGCCACCATGGCCGCGCCGTACCGCAGGGCGGCCCACACATTCGTGCCGGTGGAACCACCCACCGGGCGCCCCAGCAGTGTCGAGACCCATCGGGCCGTCGCGATCGACGCCGCGTCAGGCACCACAACCATGTCGTCGACGACTCCGCCGACGAAGGACGGTTCGACGCGCATCCGGCCAATGCCCTCGATCCGCGACGGCGTGCACGTGGTGACGTCAGAACGGTCCTGCTCCCAACCGTCGCGGAAGGCCGAGTTCTCCGGATCGGCCACGGCGAGGCGGGTGGCGAAGCGGCGATACCGGACGAAACGGCCGATGGTGGCTGACGTGCCACCCGTACCCGCGCCCACCACGATCCACGTGGGACACGGATGCGGCTCGGCGGCCATCTGCTGGAAGATCGACTCCGCGATGTTGTTGTTGCCGCGCCAGTCGGTGGCGCGCTCGGCGAAGGTGAACTGGTCCATGTAGTGTCCGCCGGTCTCCTCCTCCAGACGCCGGGCCTCGGAGTAGACGGTTCCCGGGTCGTCGACCAGATGGCAGGAGGCGCCGTAGAACTCGATCAGCGCGATCTTCTCCGGGCTGGTCGTCGCCGGCATGACGGCGATGAACGGCACGCCGATCAACCGGGCGAAGTATGCCTCGCTGACGGCGGTGGAACCACTGGACGCCTCGATGATCGTCGTCTCCGGACACACCCATCCGTTGCAGAGTGCGTAGAGGAACAGCGATCGGGCCAAGCGGTGCTTGAGGCTGCCGGTGGGGTGCACCGACTCGTCCTTGAGATAGATGTCGACGCCCGCCAGCGGCGTCGGCAGCACGTGCAGATGGGTGTCGGCGCTGCGGTTGGCGTCGGCGTCGACCCGTCGGATCGCCTCGGCGATCCAGGCCCGGTCCTCAGTCGACGTCTTCGGCACGACGAGACTCCTCGAGTCGTTCGGTCATCCGCGCGGCTCGCTGCTCGATGTTCATGGCGAGCTCGTTGCGCAGGCCAGCCAGCAGGAAGGCGGAGAGCACAGCGGACAGCAGCATCGCGGCGAGGAGGATCAGCAGATTGCTCAGCGGCGACATCTCGAACACCAGCCACCCCAAGGACCACAGCACCGCCCAGCACACACCGAACACAGCGAACCGGGCAAGGGTGTACCGCCAAAATGCCTTCACACCCCCAGCCTAGATGCCCGCCGGTACGGTGGAGGGCATGGGCAAGTTCTTCCTGGCAGTCTTCGCGATCACCTTGCTCGTCTACGCACTGTTCGACCTGATCGCTACACCGCGCGACCACATCCGCGGCAAGCTGCCCAAGCCGGTGTGGTTCGTCGTCATCCTGCTGCCCGTCCTCGGCCCGGTCCTGTGGCTGACGGTGGGCCACCGACGCATCTGGAATCCTCCGCCAGGTGGGGGCCGCCGGCGGCCGCCGCGTCCCCCTCGCGGTCCCATGGGCCCCGATGACGACCCCGACTACCTTCGCGGCCTCTAGCTGATCCCCGGCTTCCATCGGGAATCACTTGGCGTAGGAGTGCAAGCCTCCGACGAAGAGGTTGACGCCGACGAAGTTGAACACGAACGTCGCGAAGGCAGCAAGGGCGAGGATGGCGGCAGCCTTGCCGCGCCAACCGGCTGTGGCCCGCGCGTG
Source organism: Aeromicrobium sp. (assembly GCF_049586495.1). Lineage (GTDB taxonomy): Bacteria > Actinomycetota > Actinomycetes > Propionibacteriales > Nocardioidaceae > Aeromicrobium. The sequence goes on from NZ_JBAVCB010000225.1 coordinate 3,066, forward strand.
CAGATAGGCGGCGTAGAAGACCCACGTGATGAACGCCCAGACCTCCTTGGCGTCCCAGCCCCAGTACCGACCCCAGGCCGCCTGAGCCCAGATCGGGCCCGCGATCAGTGCCGCGAAGGTCCAGATGGGAAAGGCGAAGGCGTGCACGCGGTACGCCACCTGGTCGATGACCGGCGACGCCGGAATGCGCCACAGGAATCCGGTGCGCTCGCCCTCAGGCGTCAGTCGTTCCGCACGCGCCTTGATCAGGTACAGGATCGACGCGGCTGCGCCCACCAGGAACGCGGCACCAGAGATGATCGCGCCGAGCACGTGGATGACCAGCCAGTACGAGTCAAGCGCGGGCACCAACGGCCCGGGCGGCACGTAGACGAACAGCATGGTCGAGCCGAGAACCACGGTGCCGAATCCCGTGATGATCGGACCGACCCAGTCGATGTCCCACACCCGCTCGAGCCCGAGATAGGCGACCATCGCGAACAGGATCGCGATGCAGCCAAATTCGTACATGTTTCCCCACGGCACGCGTTCGGCTGCCAGTCCCCGCAGGACGACGCCGGTCAGCAGCACGACGGTCGCGAGTGCCGTCAGGGAGAAGCCGATGCTGCCGGAGATGTCGCTGGTGTCCGGGAGGTCAACGGTGTCGGTGGCAGTCCCAGCGGTGTCCGGCGCGCCACCGGCCATGACCAGGTCGCGGTCTGCTGGCACGGAGCGCGCGAAAGCCCACTGAGCGACGTAGGCGACGAAGGCGAGTGCCAGCAGACCGGTGGCCGAGGCCACGCAGTAGTTGGACACCTGGCCCAGTTGCTCGACCGTCATGTCGATTCTCCTGTCTCGTGGCCCAGTTCGGACCTGAAGCGTTCCATGTACCGATCGAGGTCAGCGGGTAGATCCACCCGGGGGACACGGTCCAGAACGGCTACGTCGACCACGGTACGCGATCCCTCCCGGTGCGCCCGGACCCACGTACGGCGGGGCTTGATCGACAGGGAGGCGATCAAGCCGATGAGGCCGGCGATGATGCCGAACAGCGGCACCTGCACCAGCGGCGCCGATGCGACCTGGAACCGCACGAACTGGCGGAGCTCGACAAATTCGATGGTGTTGCCGTCCGGCAGCTCTTGGGCCTGGCCAGGCTGCAGACTGACCCGGTACCCCTTCTCGCCGTTCATGTACTGGGTCATCTTGCGCTTGTCGAGCACATACACCGACTGGGGAACGCCGTCGTCCAGCCCGAGGTCGCCGTGCCACACGAACAGACCGATGATGGGCTGCAGCGGCGACGGGAACACCGACCGGGTCGCCCCGTTGTCGCCGGTCACGAACGTCGGCAGGAAGAAGCCCTGGAAGCCCAGCTGCTCCGGCTCGGCCTCGGCGACCTTGATGACCCCATTGGAGGTGTAGGTGGGGTCAGCTGGCAGGAAGGGCACAGCCTCGTCGAACACCACCTGACCATCTGGACCCGTGACCCGAATGACCGGCGCGTAGCCCTGCCCGACCAGGAAGACCGAGGTGCCGTCGACGTTCAGCGGGTGGTTGACCCGGATGCTGAAGGGTTCCTCGGCGTTGCCGGTGCCACGGCTCACGGTGCCGGTCGCCTCGAAAGAGCGCGGTGCTCCTCGCTGAGGCCCGTCGACCTGGAAGGTCGCCGCGAAGTCTTCGAGGCCCAAGGAGAACGGCGGCAGCTCCTGGCGGTCGAAGAGCGCACCCGAGGTGAACTCGTCGTACTGAGTCAGGACGTTGCTGAACCGGTCGCCCTCGGTGACGATGGCTGCGCCGCGGTATCCGAGCAGCGCGCTCGCGGCCACACCGATGAGGACGACGACCACGCTGATGTGGAACACCAGGTTGCCCGCCTCGCGCAGATAGCCCTTCTCGGCGGAGAGCTCATGGACGCCATCACGATCGACCGTGTCGACGCGGGCCCTCCCGAGCGCGCGGTGGGCACTCACCATCACGGCGGCCGGGTCGGCCGTCGTCTCGAACGACGCGTGGGCCGGCAACCGATCAAGCCGTCTGGGCACCCGCGGCGGGCGAGCCCGCAGCGCCTTGGCGTAGACCGCTGAGCGGGGCACGATGCAGCCGATCAACGACACCATCAACAGCAGGTAGATGGCGCTGAACCATGGCGACGTGTAGACGCTGAACATGCCGATGGATTCGTAGATCGGTCCCAGCGTGGGGTGATCGGCCAGATACACCTCGACTGCCCGCGCGTCGGTGGCGCGCTGCGGCACCAACGACCCGGGCACGGCCGCGATCGCCAACAGCAGCAACAACGACAGCGCGGTGCGCATCGAGGTGAGCTGGCGCCAGATCCAGCGGCCGAAGGCGCGAGTACCCAGAGCCGGCGCCGACTGCGGCTCGAAGTCACGGCTCATGACAGCTCCCTCATCACAGCACCGTCTCGAATCCGCCAACCCAGTTCTGCAGGTCGATCACCAAGCCGTCCCAGACGCCGGTGACCAGGAGGAGACCGACGACGATCAGCATCGCACCGCCGCCCGTCGAGACGACGCGCTGGTGGCGCCGCAGCCAACCGACCGATCGGGAGAACCTCGACAGACCGAGCGCGGCGAGCACGAAGGGAATACCCAGCCCCAGGCAGTACACGAACGCCAGGAGAGCTCCCCGTGCGGCGGTGGCGTCGTCGGTGGCCAGGCTCAGGCCCAGCACCGCGCTCAGGGTTGGCCCGATGCACGGCGCCCAGCCCACCGCGAAGAACACGCCGAGCACCGGGGCCATGGCCAGACCGACCTGGGGCACGGCATGCACGCGCATGTCGCGCTGCAGGAACGGCAGCCAGCCGATGAAGGCGACACCCACCGCGATGACCAGCACGCCGGTGCCGATCGAGAGCGGACGTTGGTAGGCCCGCAGCTCGGTGCCGATCGACCCGAACAGAGCCCCACTCAGCACGAACACCGCCGAGAAGCCGAGAACGAACAACAGCGCCCCGGCCACGACGCGTGTGCGCCGCGCACTGTCCAGGTCCTGCACCGCGACGCCCGACACGTACGACAGATAGCCCGGCAGCAGGGGCACGACGCAGGGCGAGAAGAAGGAGACGAGTCCTGCAGTAAGAGCCACCGGCATGGCGAGCAGCAGCGTGCCCGACGAGACGGTCTCGCCGAGCCAGTCGTTCACACCCCCACCATCAGCTCGACGCCTTCACGTCATCGACCAGACCGGCCAGCGTGGAGGCGGTCAGGTCGTCGACCGCGATACGGGCAGCCACCTTGCCGTTGGCGTCGATGATCCAGGTGGTCGGGACGGCGACGGTCGGCAGGCTGTCGTTGAACTTCAGCTCGAGTCGGCCACCTTGGTCGGCGAAGGTCGGATAGGTGATGCCGATCTTCTGGGTGAAGGCCAACGCCGTGTCGGACTTGGACCGGTTGAGCACGCCGACGAACTTCACGTCTTGGTCGGCGTACTGCTCAGAGACCTCCTTCAAGGCGGGCATCTCCTTGCGACACGGCGGGCACCACGGGCCCCACACGTTCACGACGATGGTCTGTCCGGCCCAGTCGGCCGTCGTCAGCGCTGCGCCCTCAAGGTCCTCACCTGACAGCACCGGGGCATCCTCGCGGTCCGCAGCAGGCACGACCGTGATCTGGCCCGCACCCGAGACGTAGCCGGAGGTGTCGGTGTCGCCGCTGGCACCGGTGCAACCAGACACGAGGACCGTCGTCAGCACGGCGACCACCCACCCACGGCTCACGCTCATGCTCCCCCGGAAAAGGTGTTGCCCTTGAGCGGATCAGGCAACAGATCGCCGGCCGGCTCGCTGTAGACCACGCCGGTGAACTGGTCGTCCTCGAAGGTCAGCGACGTGAGGCTGGCCAAGGTGCACTGGCGGTTGCGCGGATCATGGGCATAGCGCTTCTGCTCGTACATGCGGCGTGCGGTCCAGACCGGCAGCTGGTGCGACACGATGACGGCTTCGCTGCCGCGGGCGGTCTCGCGAGCGTCGTCGATCGCGGCACGCATGCGAGCCGCGATCTCCAGATAGGGCTCCCCCCACGACGGGCGCATGGGATTGCGCAGCAGCCACCACCGATCGGGCCTCAAGAACGCCTTGGGTCCGACGCCGACCGTCTTGCCCTCGAACTTGTTGCCGGCCTCGATGACGCGCTCGTCGTTCGTGATGGGCAGCGACAGGATCTGCGACAACGGCGTGGCCGTCTCCTGGGCCCGCTCCAACGGAGAGGCCACGAGGTGGGTGATCGGGTGTCCCTTCAACGACTCGGCGACCTTGGCCGCCATCTCGTGTCCGAGGTCGGACAGGTAATAGCCGGCAATGCGTCCGTACAGGACGCCGAGCGGGTTGTGCACCTCTCCGTGGCGCATGAGGTGGACGATTGTTCGCGTGGTCATCGGGAACCTTGGGGGTCGGGCTGCTCGGCGGCGGCAGCGGCAGCGGCGGCGTGGGGGAGTGCCTCGGCAATTCTAGAGAGTGCCTCCTCGTCGTGCGCAGCCGAGACGAACCACGACTCGAAGGCGCTCGGCGGCAGGTACACGCCGGCGTCGAGCATGGCGTGGAAGAACGGGGCGTAGCGCCACGTCTCCTGCGCCTGGGCGCCGGCGAAGTCGACGACGGGCTGGTCGACGCCCCAGAACACGCTGAACATCGATCCGCTGTGCTGGATGCGATGCACCACGCCGGCCGCGCTCAGGGATTCGGCGACCATGTGCTGCAGACGAATGGACGCAGCACCGAGCCGCTCGTACGCCGCAGCGTCGGCATGTCGCAAGGTGGCGAGCCCCGCCGTCGTGGCGATTGGGTTTCCCGACAACGTGCCCGCTTGGTAGACAGGGCCCGCCGGCGCGAGCTGGGACATGATGTCGGCTCGACCACCGAAGGCCGCGGCAGGGAATCCGCCGCCCATCACCTTGCCGTAGGTGACGAGATCAGGACGCCATCCCTCGACGGCACCGTCGAGTCCCCACTGACCGGAGCGCGTGACGCGAAAGCCGGTCATGACCTCGTCGCTGATCAGCAGCGCGCCGTGCCGTGTCGTGATTTCAGACAGGAACTGGTTGAAGCCCGGACCGGGCGGCACCAGACCCATGTTTCCGGCGGCTGCTTCGGTGATGACGCAGGCGATGCGGTCCCCCAGCTGGTCGAACGCGGCTTCGACACCGGCTCTGTCGTTGTAGTCCAGCACGACGGTGTCAGCCGTGACATGCGCGGGAACGCCGGGGGTGCCCGGGATTCCCAGGGTCACGACGCCGGAGCCAGCCTCGGCCAGCAGCGCGTCGACGTGTCCGTGGTAGCAACCGGCGAACTTCACCACGGTGTCGCGACCCGTGAAGGCCCGAGCCAGCCGGACAGCGGACATCGTGGCTTCGGTCCCGGACGACACCATCCGCACCAGCTCGACGGGTGTGCGGTCGATGATCTCCTCAGCCAGCTCGACCTCGGGCGCGCTGGGCGTGCCGAATGACGTGCCGCGCGAGACGGCCGCCGTCACGGCCTCCAGGACCGCCGGGTGGGCATGACCCAACAGCATCGGGCCCCAGGAGCCGACGAGGTCGACGTACTGATTGCCGTCGACGTCGGTGAGCCAAGCACCACGGCCCGATGCCATGAAGACCGGCGATCCGCCGACAGCACGGAAGGCCCGCACCGGGGAGTTCACCCCACCAGGTGCCACCATCTGCGCACGGGAGAACAATTGACGAGACGCTTCCAACTCACTCACCGCTCCAGTGTCTCTACGGGGCTGAATTGGCCGTAACCCGGGGGCCCGCCTATCGTTGTCACTGATACTGCCCACATGACTCCGGTCACATGGGCGGTCGCCTGACCGCCCCCGTGGCAGGCGCCGTTGGAGGGAACACACACATGGCTCGTCGTTCGTTGTCCCGTTGGCAGAAGGCCAGCGCGCTAGTCCCCATGGCTGTCCTCGTGGCCGCGTGGGGCGCTGCCTTGTCCAATACCGGGCTCGCGAACGCCTCGAACAACGCAGCTGCCGACGGGGTCCCCGACGTCCCCGGCGCAGCATTCGACCAACCAGCCAGCGTGCAGAAGGCTCCCAGTGGCATCGATCCGCGCGGCGGATCCGACATGGCCGTCTCCAACCTCTCCGCCAACGGCATCCCGGCCGCGGCCCTGTACGCCTACCGACGTGCCGAGACCCTGTTGAGCAAGGCAGACGCCTCCTGCAACCTGCCGTGGCACCTCGTCGCCGCGATCGGCCGCGTCGAGTCCAACCATGGCCGCACCAACAACAACACGCTTGACGCCGACGGCACCGCCAAGCCCGGCATCTACGGCGTGCCGCTCGACGGCAAGGGTGGTCGCGCGCGCATCACTGACACCGACAACGGCCGTTTCGACAAGGACGCGGTCCTCGATCGCGCCGTCGGTCCCATGCAGTTCATCCCCGGCACCTGGTCCTCGGTCGGTGTCGACGCCGATGGCGACGGCTCCAAGAACCCGCAGGACATCGATGACGCTGCCACGGCAGCCGGCGTGTACCTGTGCGCCGGCCCGGGCGACGTGTCCAAGCGCTCTGACGCCTCAGCCGCCGTGCTCCGGTACAACCGGTCCAGCTCGTACGTCGACCTCGTGCTCTCCATCTCGGAGCGTTACGCCGCTGGCGACTTCACCCAGTCGCCCAACGTCTACACGACCTCCCCGATGCTCACCAGCCGCTCTTCGGATCAGTCCCTCACACCGGCCCAGCGCAAGAAGGCAGCCAAGAAGGAAAAGGCAGCCACTTCGCCTTCTGAGGGCGGCACCAACGGCGGCGGCACCGGGACCGGCGGTTCGCCCGGCACCGGGACCACGCCCGGCGGAGGCGACGGCGGAAGCGGAGGCGGAGGCGGAGGCACGCCCGGCAGCGGCACCGTCAGTGGCACCGTGGGTGGCGCGGTGGGCGGCGGCGTCAGCGGCACGCCCCTTGGCCCGGTCATCACACCAGTGACTCAGGGGCTCAGCAGGACCGAAGCCACACTCCGCTGCACCCTGCAGTTCCCGCTCGGACCCCAGTCATCGATCAATGCCTGCATGAAGACCTTCGGCTACTGACCTGGCCACCGCCCTCTCAACGGAGGGTGAGTCGGTTCGCGATCTCGGCGGCCCAGTAGGTCAGCACGATGTCGGCACCGGCACGTCGGATCGACAGCACGACCTCGTCGATCGCGCGGTCGCGATCGATCCAGCCGTTGGCTGCTGCTGCCTCGACCATCGCCATCTCTCCGGAGATGTTGTAGGCCGCCACCGGCACGTCGACGGCGTCGCGCACCTGGCGGATGACGTCGAGGTAGCTCAGCGCAGGCTTGACCATGACGATGTCAGCACCCTCGGCGATGTCGAGCATGACCTCGCGCAGCGACTCGCGGGCGTTGGCCGGGTCCTGCTGGTATGTCGTGCGATCACCTGTGAGGGTGGAGTCCACCGCCTCGCGAAACGGGCCATAGAAGGCCGAGGAGTACTTGGCGGCGTACGCGAGGATCACGGTGTCGTCGTGACCCGCGGCGTCCAGCGCCTGCCGGATGGCGCCGACCTGGCCGTCCATCATGCCGCTCGGGCCCACCACGTGGGCGCCGGACTCGGCCTGCACCACGCCCATCTGGGCGTAGATGGCCACCGTGGCGTCGTTGTCGACGCGCCCCCGGTCGTCGAGCACGCCACAGTGGCCGTGATCGGTGAACTCGTCGAGACACAGATCGGACATGACCAGCAGGTCGTCCCCGACCTCAGCGCGAGCGTCGCGCAGCACGACGTTGAGGATGCCATCGGGGTCAAGCGCACCTGATCCGGAGGCATCCTTGTGTTCGGGGACACCGAACAGCATGACCCCACCCAGCCCCAGCTCTGCAGCCTCGGCATAGGCCTTGCGAGCCGACTCGCGGCTGTGCTGGACGACGCCGGGCATCGACAGGATCGGCCGCGGTTCGGTCAACCCCTCGGCCACGAACATCGGCAAGACCAGCTGGCTGGGCTGCACGTGGGTCTCCGCGACGAACCGCCTCATCGCCGGCGACGAGCGCAAGCGACGAGGACGGTCGGTGGGGAATGCCATGCTCAGGCCTTGCGGCTCGACGAACGCCGCGCGGTGGGCCGCTTCTGCGACGGACGCAGCACCGGCTCGCCGGCCTCGACGAACTCCAACCGGCGCTCAGCACCAAACTCGGCGAGCGCATCGGACAGCATCTCGACCGACGGCTGCTCGGCCATCACGTCGACCCGCAGGCCGTGCTCCTCGGCCGTCTTGGCCGTGGCCGGACCGATGCAGGCAATGATTGTCTGCGCGTGCGGCTTGCCAGCAATACCGACCAGGTTGCGCACCGTGGACGACGAGGTGAACATGACGGCGTCGAACTTGCCCGACTTGATCGCCTCTCGCACGGGCGCAGGCGGCGGGGCCGCCCGGACGGTGCGATACGCCGTCACGTCGTCGACCTCCCACCCGAGATCGATCAGGCCGGCCACCAGTGTCTCGGTGGCGATGTCGGCGCGCGGCAAGAAGACCCGATTGATGGGGTCGAGCAGATCGTCATACGGCGGCCAGTCCTCAAGCAGGCCGCGCGCGGACTGCTCACCCGTGGGCACCAGATCGGGGCGGATGCCCCAGGTGCGGATCGCCTCGGCCGTCTTGTCACCGACTGCGGCGATCTTCAGACCCGAGAACGCTCGGGCATCGAGGCCGTACTCCTCGAACTTCTCACGCACGGCCTTGACGGCATTGACGCTGGTGAAGGCGATCCACTCATAGCGCCCTTCGACGAGACCGCGAACGGCCTTGTCCATCTGCTGCGGATTGCGGGGCGGCTCGACCGAGATGGTCGGGACTTCCTCGGAGAGCGCACCGAAGCCGCGCAGTCGGCGCGCCAGCCCAGCGGACTGCTCCTTGGTGCGGGGCACCAGCACCCGCCAGCCGTACAGCGGCTTCGTCTCGAACCACGAGAGCGTCTCGCGCATGCTGACGACCGCGCCGACGACCGTGATGGCCGGTGAGGTCATGCCCGCCGCAGCGGCGTCAGCGGCGATGTCCTGCAGCGTCGAGACGACGGTGGACTGCTCGGTGGTGGTACCCACCCGCGTCATGGCCACTGGCGTGTCGGCGTTGCGGCCAGCATCGATCAGACCGGTCGCGACCTCCTCGATCCGGCTGACAGCGGCCAGGAGCACCAGCGTGTCCGAACCGGCGTGATCGGACCAGTTCACCTTGGCGTCACCCACGTGAACGACCGAGTACCCGCGGTGCGCGCGGTTGGTGAGCGGCACGCCGGCGTAGGCCGGGACCGCCGACACCGACGAGATGCCGGGCACGATCTCGAAGCCGATGCCGGCCTTCGTGCACGCCACCGCTTCCTCGGGGGCCGTGGCGTAGGTGAACGGATCGCCCGCGACGAGACGCACGACCTGCGCGCCGGTCTTCGCGTGCCGGACGACGATGCGGGCACGAGCGGCGGGCGTGAGTGTCTCGCCGTCCTCGTTGCATCCGCCGTCGACGATCTCGGCGCCGTTGGTGACGAGCGAGGCCTGTTCAGGCTGCTCGGTGATGACGACGTCCGCCAGCGCCAACAGCTCGGCGGCACGTACGGTGAGCAGACTCTCGTCGCCCGGGCCGGCTCCGACGAAGCTCACGTGCCCCATCGCCTTGGTGGCGCGGGGTACGGGTGTGGTGGAGACGGTACTGGTCATCTCTGCGGTCACTGGGTGTCCTTTTCTTGTGCTGCCGGCGTTCAGGAGGTCACCGACATGAGACTGTCGGCCCCTTCGGCGAGCATCTCGGCAGCGAGACGTTCACCGACCGCGGCAGCCTGCTCAGGCAGACCGGTCGCGGACAGACGGATGGTGGGCGCGCCGGAGATGTCTCCGACCACGGCTCGCAGCCACAGCTCGTCACCGTCATCGCCATCGGCGATTTCGGCAAGAGCTCCGACTGGAGCGCTGCAGCCTGCCTCCAAGGTGGCAAGAAGGCTGCGTTCAGCGGTGACGGCCGCGCGGGTGTCGCGGTCGTCAAGTACGCCGAGGAGTCGAGCAGTCGCGTCATCGTCGACGCGGCACTCACAGGCCAGCGCACCCTGCCCGGGGGCAGGAAGCATCTGGATGGGATCGATGACCTCGGTGATGTCGTCGAGACGACCGAGGCGGGCCAGGCCAGCGCGGGCCAACATGACGGCGTCGACCTCGCCAGCACCGATCTTGCTGATTCGGGTGTCGACGTTGCCACGGATGGCGACGACCTCGACGCCCAGTCCGAGCG
>NZ_JBAVCB010000226.1:0-4413 GCF_049586495.1 Aeromicrobium sp.
CCATCTCAGGAGCACCCATGCTGGAACCTTTCGAGGCCTCCATCCTGGACGACACTGCGCTCGACGAGATCGAGATGACCACCCGCCTGATGATCGCGGCGTCCGCGTGCCCGCGGCGCCTGTCGCAGTGCGAGGTCGACCAGATCCTCGGCGTCGCCTCCCCCAACTGAGAATCGGATCGTCGAATCATGTCCACCGATTGACATGCAGGAACGATCAGGCCCTAGCATGGGCGTGGCCTATCCAGCGGTGACGGGAGCACGTGGTGCGTTTTCGCATTCGACCGATTGAAACCACCTTCTACGATTTGTTCTCGCAGATGGCTGCACAGCTCGTGAGCGGAGCGGACCTCCTCGCATCGCTGCTCGATCCGCAGACCGATGAGAAGGACCTCGCCGATCAGATGCGGACGGCAGAGCATGAAGCCGACGAGATGTCGCACGAGATCGTTCGTCGTGCCAACTCCACCTTCATCACGCCGTTCGATCGTGAGGACATCTACCGGCTCGCTGGCGCCTTGGACGACGTCATGGACTTCATGGAGGAGACCGTCGACCTGGTCAACCTCTACGGATTGGGTCACCTGCCCGCCGACTTCGCCCCGCAGGTCGAGGTGCTGCAACGCGCCACCCAGCTGACTGCTGAATCGATGCCGCGGCTGCGGACGATGAAGGACCTCGATGAGTACTGGATCGAGATCAACCGGCTGGAGAACCAAGGCGACCGTACCTACCGGCGCATCGTGGCGCACCTGTTCAGCGGGAGCTACAAGTCGCTCGAGGTGCTGAAGCTCAAGGACATCACCGACTCCCTCGAGCACGCCATCGACGCTCTCGAGTCCGTCGCGAACACGGTCGAGCAAATCGCCGTCAAGGAGTCCTAGGCTGTGGACCAGACCTTGGCGATGGTCATCGCCGTCGTGGTCATCGCGCTGATCTTCGACTACACCAACGGCTTTCACGATGCGGCGAACGCCATCGCAACGTCGATCTCGACCCGGGCCCTCACACCGCGCATCGCCTTGGCGATGGCGGCCGTCCTCAACTTCGTGGGCGCACTGCTCGGCGTCGGTGTCGCCAAGACCATCCAGGGCATCATCAGCATCGAGACCGCGCCCGGCGAGGGGTCCGCGCACGCGCTCACGATCGTCTTGGCTGCCCTGGTTGGTGCCATCACGTGGAACATGCTGACGTGGTACTTCGGTATCCCGTCGTCGTCGTCACACGCCTTGATCGGGGGCATCGTCGGCGCGGGGCTGGCCTCGGCCACCACGGTTGAGTGGGCCACGCTCGTGGAGAAGGTCGCGATCCCCATGGTGGCGAGCCCGCTCCTGGGCTTCCTGGGTGCGTTCGCGATCATGACCGGCATCATGTGGGTGTTCCGCCGCGCCAATCCGCACCGGGTCGGCAGAGGCTTCCGCCACGCGCAGACCGTGTCAGCGGCTGCCATGTCGCTCGGCCACGGCTTGCAGGACGCCCAGAAGACGATGGGCGTCATCGTGCTGGCACTGGTCGCTGGCGGGTACAACGAAGGCACAGACGTTCCGCTGTGGGTCATCGTGGCCGCTGGAACAGCGATCGCACTGGGCACCTACTCCGGCGGATGGCGCATCATGCGCACCCTGGGCCGTCGCATCATCGATCTGGATCCGCCCAAGGGCTTCGCAGCTGAGTCCACCGCAGCGACCGTGCTGTACGGCATGGCGATCGGCCTCGAGGCCCCGGTCTCGACGACCCACACCATCACCTCGGCCATCATGGGCGCCGGAGCGACCAAGCGATTCAGCGCCGTGCGCTGGGGCGTCGCCCAAGGCATCGTCCTGGCGTGGATCATCACCATCCCGGCAGCGGCCAGTGTGGCAGCCGTGACCTACTTCATCGCCCGGCTGTTCCTGCCCTGATACCCGCTCGCCAGCGAGGAGCGTGAGGGAGCGAGGAACGAGCGACCGAGGCGGGCTCACGCAAGCCGGTCAGCTCACCGGGCCTCGCGAACCGGCGCTGCGCGCTTCACCGCTCACGCTCCGCTGGCTCAGCCAAACCGTCCCTGGATGTAGGCCTCGGTGGCGGGTTCGGACGGGTTGGAGAAGATCTGCTGGGTGCGGCCGACCTCGACCAGCCGACCCGGCTGCCCCACGCCTGAGAGATTGAAGAATGCGGTCTCGTCCGAGACGCGGGCGGCCTGCTGCATGTTGTGAGTCACGATCACGATCGTGTACTCCTCCTTGAGCTCGTGGATCAGATCCTCGATGACGCTCGTGGAGATCGGGTCCAGGGCTGAGCACGGCTCGTCCATCAACAGCACCTGGGGCTCCACCGAGATGGCGCGAGCGATGCACAGACGCTGCTGCTGCCCACCCGACAAGCTCGAGCCGGGGCGGTCGAGGCGATCCTTGACCTCTCCCCACAGCCCGGCGCTGCGCAGGGACCGCTCGACGATGTCGTCGGAGTCAGCCTTCTTCATGCGCTTGCTGTTGAGCTTCTGACCGGCCAGCACGTTGTCATAGATCGACATCGTGGGGAACGGATTGGGGCGCTGGAAGACCATGCCGATCATGCGACGTACGTTGACCGGGTCCATGTCGGGACCGTAGAGGTCCGCACCGTCGATGAGGACCTTGCCCTCGACGCGGGCTCCGCGAATGACTTCGTGCATGCGGTTCAGCGATCGCAGGAAGGTTGACTTGCCGCAGCCGGACGGGCCGATGAAGGCGGTGACGGACCGCGCAGCAATCGGAATGGTCACACCCTCCACGGCGAGGAAGTCGCCGTAGTAGATGTCGAGGTCCGAGACATCGATGCTCTTGGCCATGATCTAGATCCTTGATCCGAGCGCCACGTCAGCGCTCACTCTTGGGGGAGAAGTAGTACGAAACGAGACGGGCCACGAGGTTCAGCAGCATGACGATGAGCAGCAGCACAAGCGCTGCGCCCCACGCGCGATCGATGCTGAACTCCGGGGGGACGCCGGGGTTGCGCTGCGAGGAGTAGGCGAACACCGGCAGCGTCGCCATGCGCCCGCCGAACAGATTGAAGTTGGACGAGTCGGTCGCGCCGGCGATGATCAGCAGCGGCGCAGTCTCCCCGATGACGCGTGCGATCGAGAGGGTCACTCCAGTCACGATGCCAGCCAAGGCGGTCGGAAGCACGACCTTCGCCACCGTCCGCCACTTGGGGACGCCCAGCGCCAGCGAGGCCTCGCGCAGCTCGTTGGGCACCAGCTTGAGCATCTCCTCGCTGGATCGCACCACGATCGGGATCATCAGCACGGACAGCGCGACCGATCCGCCGATGCCGAGCCGCACACCCTCGCCGAAGAAGAGAACGAACAGCGCGTAGGCGAACAGGCCCGCCACGATCGAGGGGATGCCGGTCATGACGTCGACCAGGAAGCGCACCCAGCGCGACAGTCGGTTGTTGTCGGCGTACTCGACCAGGTAGATGGCTGCGAACAGGCCGATCGGCACGGAGATGAGGGTGGCGGCGCCGGTGATCAGCAAGGTGCCAGCCATGGCGTGGTAGACGCCGCCACCCTCTCCCACCACGTTGCGCATCGAGAAGGTGAAGAACTCGATGCCGAGCACGCTGAGCCCGTTGCTGAGCACCGTGAACAAGATGCTGACCAGCGGCACCATGGCGACGGCAAAGGCCGAGCCGACGAGCAGGGTGACGAGGCGGTCGGTGGCCTTGCGGGTGCCCTCGACAGCCGCGGACCACGCCGGGATGGCGAAGGTGAGGGCCCACGCGGCCAGCGCGCCGCGCACGGCGCTGCCACTGGTGAGCCCCACGCCGACACCGGCCAGCACGGCCAGGGTCACGACGAGCCGCGGACCCCACAGGGGCAGCTGCTCGCCCCGCAGAGCAAGGCCGACCTCGGCCGGGGCTGCTGCGATCTTCGTCCTGGTCTGGGACATCAGTTGGCTCCGGAGAATTCTTTTCGGCGGTCGACGATCGAGCGCGCTGCGAAATTGACGACGAAGGTGATGATGAACAGCACCAGGCCGGTGGCGATCAGCGCGTTGACTGACTTGCCGCTGGACTCGGCGAAGCTGAGCGCGATGTTGGACGCGATGGTGCTCGGGTTGGTGCTGCCGATCAGGTTGGCGGTCACCACGCCCGCGGTGGCCGAGAGCACCATGGCCACGGCCATCGTCTCGCCAAGCGCCCGGCCGAGGCCGAGCATGGCGGCTGACACGATCCCGGAGCGTGCATAGGGGAAGACCGTCATGCGAATCATCTCCCAGCGCGTGGCGCCGAGCGCCAAGGCCGCCTCCTCGTGCAGGCGGGGGGTCTGCAGGAAGATCTCCCGGCAGATGGCGGTCATGATCGGCAGGATCATCACGGCGAGCACGATGCAGGCCGTCAGGAGCGTGCGGCCCGTGGTGGAGGCCGGCCCCGCGAAGATGGGGATGAAGCC
>NZ_JBAVCB010000227.1:0-2412 GCF_049586495.1 Aeromicrobium sp.
TCATGGCGTCGTCCGTGGGGTTGGTCAGGGTGTACAACGGCTGCCCGTTGGCCCGCACGATCACGAAGTCCTGCACGTTCTCGGCACCGAAGGTGATGTCGCCGCGCACCAGGTCCGTGAAGGTCCAGTCCTTGGCCGGCATCTTGAACCGGATCACCGGCTCGCGCCCCTCGGCCTCGAACGCAGCCTGCTGCTCGGCGGTCAGGTCGCGGTGGAGACCGTCGTAGCCGCTGGGCTTTCCGGCGGCGCGGGCCGCGTTGCGACGCTCCTCCAGCTCCTCGGCCGTGTCGTACGCCTTGTAGGCGTGGCCGGCCTCGACGAGGCGCCTTGCGACGTCGGCGTAGATGTCCATCCGCTCGCTCTGCCGGTACGGCCCGTTCGGGCCGCCGATCTCGACGCCTTCGTCCCAGTCGAGGCCCAGCCAGCGCATGACGTCGATCAGCAGCTGGTAGGAGTCCTCGGAGTCACGGGAGGCGTCGGTGTCCTCGACGCGGAAGACGAACTTCCCGCCGTGGTGGCGGGCGAACGCCCAGCTGAACAGCGCCGTGCGGGCCATACCCACGTGCGGATTGCCCGTGGGCGATGGGCAGAAGCGGGCGACGACGGGTCGGGTGGGCTCATGCATCGAGGCTCACCACCTGGTTGGTCAGCGTGCCGAGTCCCTCGATGGTGACGCTGACGCTGTCACCGATTTCCATGGGGCCGACACCTGAAGGCGTCCCGGTGAGGATGACGTCCCCAGGCAGCAGGGTCATGAACGAGGTGACGTAGGCGATGATCTCCGGCACCGAGAAGATCATGTCCGATGAGTTCTCGTCCTGCTTGGTCTCCTCGCCAAGCACCGTGGTGATGCGCACGTCGGACGGGTCGAGATCGGTCTCGATCCACGGCCCGATCGGGCAGAAGGTGTCGAATCCCTTGGCTCGGGCCCACTGGCCGTCAGAGGCCTGCAGATCACGCGCCGTGACGTCGTTGCCGATCGTGTAGCCGAAGATCACCCGCGGGGCGTCCTCGACCGACACGTCCTTGCAGATGCGCCCGATGACGACCGCGAGCTCGCCTTCGAAGTGCACGTTGCTGCTCTGCGCGGGATAGAAGATCGGTTCGTTGGGGCCGATGACCGATGTGTTGGGCTTGAGAAATATCAGCGGCTCGGTGGGTACCTCACCGCCCATCTCGGCAGCATGCTTGGCGTAGTTCTTGCCGATGCCGACGACCTTGCTGCGCGGGATGACCGGCGCCAGCAGCCGCACGTCAGCGACAGGGGTCTTCTGACCGGTCAGCTCGATACCGGCGTACAGCGGATCCCCTTTCAGGTGGGCGATCGTCTCGACCCCGTTGTCGTTTCCGATGACACCGAACTGGGGGTCGTCCTCACCCGCAAATCTCGCAATACGCATAGATCCTCACTCTATCGGCCAGCGCCCTAGTCTGAGACCGTGAGCCTGCCGCCGGACGCTGACCGCACCGAGATCGTGCGTGAGGGCACCGGTTACCTGCTACGGATCGGCGGCGCGGACCAGTCGTTCGTGAATCTGGACGACCCGACGCATCTGGAGTTCGACTACGTGCAGCGGATGGCCGATGTCATTGATCTGCTGGGTGAGCCGGGCGAGCCGATGCGGTTCGTGCACGTCGGCGGAGCGGGGCTGACCCTGCCGCGATACGTGACCCACACCCGGCCGACCTCAGCCCAGATCGTCCTGGAGCCAGCCGAGCACATCACGGCCCGTGTGCGCGAGGAGCTGCCGCTCCCCCGGCGCAGCGGTATCAAGGTGCGCGCGCTCGACGGCGCCGCAGGACTGGCCGCCATGCCTGACACGTATGCCGACGTCATCGTCCTTGACGCCTACGACGGGCCCCAGGTGCCCGCCCATCTTGTCACTCGTAATTTCTTCGCCGACGTGGCGCGCGTGATGGCCGCCCACGGCACCGTGTTGATCAATCTCGGTGACACGGCACCTTTCACGTGGTCGCGGCGAGTGCTGGCTGGTCTGCGTCTCGTGCTCCCCGAGCTGATGGTCAGCGCCGAGCCGGCCACGCTCAAGGGGCGCCGCTTCGGGAATCTGCTGGTGGTCGCGTCACGCCACGAGGTGCCCAGCGCCGCGCTGCGCCGGCGTGCCGCCGGCTCCCCGTTCCCCTACTCGGTGCTCGGTCCCGCCGAGGTGGCGTCGCGCCTGGCTGGTGGCACCCCGTTCACCGCCGACGACACCGAGCCGTCGCCTGCTCCCCCGAACGGGCGCACCAGCTTCTTACCCCACCGTGTGGCGCGCCGTTCTCCGCTCGGGACGGCTCGGTGGTTCGTCAGAGGCGGACAAGAACGGCGCGCCAGCGCTCGACACCGGGTTGCTCAGGATCCTCGACCTGCTCGGCCAAGACCTCGGCGAACTCCTCGGGCACGGTGGCCTTGGT
>NZ_JBAVCB010000228.1:0-3136 GCF_049586495.1 Aeromicrobium sp.
GGGTGAGCTTGTCGCGGTTGCGCAGGCCGACTGGCAGCGCCAAGATGACGACCAGGGCGACGAAGCCGCTGATCACCTTGTCGCCGATCGACGTCACCACGTTCGACAGGCCGACCGCGACGACCAGTTCATGTGTCAAGGCCAGGAAGGTTCTCGTCATGTCGTCTTGGTCGTGGCCGACGGAACCGCCGAAGGCGAACACCACGATGGGCACCGCGACGACCGAGCAGACTGCGGCGACCACCAGATTCAGCGAGAAGAATCTCGGCAGCGTCCGACCCATCCCGAACGTGGCGATCCCGTACCCCCAGACCAGAGCGCCAGCCACGTTGACCAGCAGGAAGGGCGCCGAGTCCGCGCCGCTGATGGCCATGCCGGCGATGTTGGTCGTCGCACCCACGAGAGCTCCGCGCCAGGGTCCCAGAGCGATCGCCGCGATGGCCGTCCCCCACATGTCCAGGTGGACCGGCAGGGAGAGCAGCTCGACACCAACGCGACCGACGAGGTTGAACACGACGCAGCCAAGCATGAGGATCAAGACCGCGCGGCCGGTCGTGATGGCGGTCGGCGGATCCGCCGGACCGCGGCATGCCGCGATCCACTCGTCGACCTGTGCGTCGTCGGCGCCGAGCACCGACCCGACCTCGTGCAGAAGTGTCAGATCGGGCCGAGCCCGTCCTCGCTGCAGCACGTCGTAGACGGTGGTGCGGGCAACCGCGGCGGTGAACGAGTCGAGACCACGTGCTGAGCGCTGCGCCGTGACCCGTCGAGCGATCTCGGCGTACGACAGATCGCCGGCGGCTGCGCGCAGAGCCTGCAGCTGATCGATCAGTGGATCGTAGGTCCCCCGCCCCCGCTTCGAGTTTGGTGCGGTCCCAGCCATCATGGCAGCCTACAGACTGATGCCCTCAGGCGTCGTCCGTCCGCCGGGACAGACCGGCCGCCTCGGCCGCTCCATCGGCCAGCGAGGTGCCAGCGCCGCTGTACAGGCCGAACACCGAGTGCGCTCGCCCGTGCATGTCGTCCACTTCGCGATCGCGCTGCGCCACTGCGGCGATCGTGCCGGTGAAGTCCTGCCCCTCCAGCAGCCGCATCGCCGCAACGTTGGCCCCGTGGAAGGGCATGGCGAGGATCGCGAGGTCCAGCTCGCCGGTCTGGGTCAGCTGGTGCCATAGATCGGGGTCAAGAGCGTCGCCTTCAATCACCTCGAAGTCATCGCTGCGCAGCTGTGCGGCGCGATCCTCCCGCGCCTCGATCCCGATCACGCGCAGTCCGTACTCGTTCTCCAGCTGCCGATAGGCGGCCTGCCCGATCCGTCCCATGCCGAGCACCACGGCGTCGGCGTGCGCAAGGTCGATCGCGCGTTCGCCGGGGTGCAGCTGCTCGCGGCTCTGCTGCGGCAGTCGTCGCTCGGCCAGGGCGACCAGTCGGGACATCTGCGTGTTCACCAGCGTCGACACGAGGAATCCGGCTGCCACCGCCGTGGCCAGCACCACGAGCCAGTCCGGGTCCAGCAGGTCCGATGACGCGCCAACGACCGCGACGATCAGCCCGAACTCGGAGTAGTTGCCAAGGACCGCGCCGGCCTGCACCGAGGTGCGATGCCGCATGCCGTGCCACCACAGGAGTGCCACGAACCCGAGCGACTTGAGCGGGATCAGCAGCAGCAGCAGCGCCGCGAGCACGATGTCCTCGACCGAGGGCAGTCCGGTGAAGCCGATCGACAAGAAGAAGCCCACCAGGAGCAGCTCCTTGACCGAGAACAGTCGCTTGGACAGCTCGGCGGAGCGCGGTTCGGACGCGATCAGCAGTCCGACGATCAGAGCACCGAGGTCGCCCTTGAGCCCGGCCTGCTCGAACAAGGCGTAGCCGGGCCCCAGGGCCAGCGCCACACCGAACAGCGGCACCAGCTCGTCGTGCCGCAACCGGCGTAGAACTTTGCGAGCCACCCACGCCGCTGGAAGGAGGAGCAGCAGGAGAGCCGCCCACGGCGAGGGAGCCTCGCCTCGGGCCACGGTGAGGAAGGCGACGGCCACGAGGTCCTGAATGATCAGCACACCGACCGCGGTGCGACCAAAGCGCGATCCCGTGGCATTGCGATCGTCGAGCACCTTGATCACCAGAACGGTGCTGGAGAACGACAACGCGAAACCGACGACCAGCAACGACTGCCAGTCGGTCTCTATCAGGAGGCTCGCTGCGATCAGGGCGATCAGGCTGAGATACGCCCAGATCAGCGCCGACGTGACGCCCAAGTGGATTAGGCTGGTCGACCAGACCTCGCGCCGGGCGAGCACCCGGACGTCGAGCGTGAGGCCGACCCCGAACAGCAGCAGGGCGACACCGAGATCAGCGACGACGTCGAGGCCCTCGAGCGGCGAGACGCCGGCCGCGTTGAGCGCGAAGCCAGCCACCAGAAACCCCACCAGAGGCGGCAGCCGAACCAAGGACGCGGCGAGGCCCGCCCCGAGGGCAGCCAGGAGGAGGACGGACAGATCGGTCATGACCGCTATTGTCCGCCAGATCCGCCCCGGCCTGCGCCTCGACTACTTCTTGGAGCGAGCCGCGCGGTTGCGAGCCGACGCGTCCAGGATCACCTTGCGGATGCGGACGTTGCCCGGGGTGACCTCGACGCACTCGTCCTCGCGGCAGAACTCCAGACACTGCTCGAGCGACAGCTTCTTGGGAGGAATGACCTTCTCGAAGTTGTCCGACGTCGCCGACCGGATGTTGGTCTGCTTCTTCTCCTTGGTGATGTTGACGTCCATGTCGTCATCACGGGAGTTCTCGCCGATGATCATGCCCTCGTAGACCTCGGTGGCGGGATCGACGAACAGCACGCCGCGCTCCTGCAGGTTGGTCATCGCGAATGACGTGACCGCGCCGGCGCGATCGGCAACCAGCGACCCAGACGGGCGGGTCGAGATCTCGCCGAACCACGGCTCGTAGCCTTCGGAGATGTGATGCGCGATGCCGGTACCGCGAGTGTCGGTGAGAAACTCGGTGCGGAAGCCGATCAGGCCTCGGGCCGGTACGAGGAACTCCATGCGAACCCAGCCGGTGCCGTGGTTGATCATCTGCTCCATGCGGCCCTTGCGGATGGCCAGCAGCTGCGTGATGGTGCCCAGGTACTCCT
>NZ_JBAVCB010000229.1:0-10734 GCF_049586495.1 Aeromicrobium sp.
GACGAGCTGCGGATGCTGGACGATCCGCAGGCCATCACGATGGCCGTGCGGGTCGAGGGAGCCGACGTCCCGGTCACCTCGTGGCCCCTGTCCGAGGCCTTCCGAGGAGCCGGAGGCCACCCGGTCATCTTCCTGCACGGATTGTGCGAGAACGACGAGTCGTGGGGCAGCTACGCCAAGGTGCACGGCACCAGCTACGCGCAACGCATCGCCGCCGAGACCGACGGCACCCCGGTGATGATCCGGTACAATACCGGACTGCACATCTCCGAGAACGGCAAGCACCTCGATCAGCTGATCCGCCGGCTGGTGGATTCCTGGCCCGTCGCGGTCACCCGCATCACGCTGGTGGGGCACTCGATGGGCGGACTCGTGGCCCGCGCGGCCACCAATCACGCCACCGCGGCGGGGGAGTCGTGGCAGCACATGGTGCGCGACGTCATCTGCCTCGGCACGCCCCACGGGGGCGCCGCGCTTGAGAAGGCGGCCCACATGGGTTCACGCCTGCTGCGCTTCTGGCCGGAGGCGCGTCCGTTCGGCGCCATCCTGGAGAGCCGCTCGGCCGGCATCGTCGACCTGCGCCACGGCTACATCTCGGCCGAGGAGTGGGAAGGTCAGGACCTCACCGCCCAGTGGGGGCTGGATCGCATCGCGGCCGCCCCGCTGCCGCACGCGGAGTACCACTTCGTGGCCTCCACCCTCGGCGCCACCCAGGGCCACCCCCTCAGCTCGGTGCTGGGCGACCTGCTGGTGCACTTCTCCTCGGCCACCGGGGTGGGGCGCCACGGCGCCATCGTCGACGGCGCCCGATTCGAGTACCTGCCGAGCGCGCACCACTTCGCTCTGCTCAACCACCCTCGGGTCGGCGACTGGCTGGTCGAGTGGATCAACGAGCGCACGCAGTCACCGCGTGCCCTCCCGGCTCCGAAGCAGGCCTGACATGAGCAACCAACCCGCCCTCGAGGTGTCCATCGTGCTCGACGCGGCCCCCGCCGACGTCTGGGCGGCGGTCACCGATCTGAAGGCCATGCGTCGCCGCAGCCCCGAGCTGGTCGGCACCTGGTTCCTCGGCGCGCCGCGGGTGGGCCGCCGGGGCATCAACCTGAACCGGCGCAAGGCCTTCTTCTGGCCCACGCTGAGCCGCATCTCGCAGTGGACGGCCCCGTCGGACGCCACGCCGGGCGTCTTCGGCTTCCACGTGTGGCCCACCGACGTCGAGTGGTCCTACGAGGTGGCACCTGAGGGCGCCGGCACCCGGCTCACCGAGCGTCGCACCGCCGTGGTCGATCCGAGCCTGATGGTGGTGGCCACCGCGAAGCTGGCGCTGGGCGGGCAGGACGGGCACGACGCCGAGCTGGTCGACGGCATGCAGGCCACCGTCGACGCCATCGCCGCCGAGCTCAGCCCTTCGCGCGCCTGAGCCGTACGCCGAGGGCGAACAGACGCGTTTTGGCGTGTGTTCGAACACCCGGCCGTCTACTGTCGAGAGCGTGACTACTCCACAGACCCCACAAGCCATGGCCGGCGAGGCCGGGCCGTCCGATCTCGACGGACACATCTACCAGCGGCTCCTCAAGGAGCGCATCGTGTTCCTGGGATCCGAGGTCCGCGACATCAACTCCAACGCGATCTGCGCGCAGATGCTGCTGCTGAACGCCGAGGACCCTGACGCCGACATCTACCTGTACATCAACAGCCCCGGCGGCTCGGTCGACTCGGGCATGGCGATCTACGACACGATGCAGTTCATCTCTAACGACGTCGCCACCTTCGGCATGGGTCTGGCCGCTTCGATGGGTCAGTTCCTGCTCGCAGCGGGCACTGCGGGCAAGCGCTACGCCCTCCCGCACGCGCGCATCATGATGCACCAGCCCTCCGGCGGCATCGGTGGTTCTGCGTCGGACATCAAGATCCAGGCGGAGCAGAGCATCCTGCTGAAGAAGCAGCTCAATGAGCTCCAGGCGCAGCACAGTGGACAGACCGTCGAGCAGATCGAGCTCGATTCGGATCGCGACCGGTGGTTCACCCCAGACCAGGCCAAGGAATACGGCCTCATCGACCACGTGGTCGCGAGCGCGGGAGACATCTCATGAGCTACTACATGCCGCAGTGGGAAGAGCGCACGTCCTACGGATTTCGGCGCATCGACCCCTACACCAAGCTGTTCGAGGACCGCATCATCATGCTGGGCACTCCGATCAGCGACGACGTCGCCAACGCGGTCATGGCGCAGCTCATGTCGCTGCAGGCCATGGATCCCGATCGCGACATCAGCATCTACATCAACAGCCCCGGTGGGTCGTTCACGGCACTGACCGCGATCTACGACACGATTCGGTACATCAAGCCCGACGTGCAGACGTTGTGCCTGGGTCAGGCGGCGTCCGCCGCTGCGATCCTGTTGGCAGCCGGCACGCCCGGCAAGCGTCTGGCACTGCCCAACAGCCGTATCCTCATCCACCAGCCCTACACCGAGGGCACCGGCGGCCAGATCTCGGACCTGGAGATTCAGGCCAACGAGATCTTCCGCATGCGCGAGCTGATGGAGAAGATGATCTCCGATGCCACGGGCAAGCCGATCGAAGAGGTCAGCAAGGACGTCGATCGCGACAAGATCCTGACCGCGCAGCAGGCGGTCGAGTACGGCCTGGTTGACGAGGTCCTCGACACGCTCAAGACGCCGGCGGTTTGACGACACGCCGCCACGCGCGCTCCTAGGGCGAGACGAGAGCACGTGTGGCGGTTAGTGTGAAGTTCGTGACCTTCGGCCGCACGGCCGATCCATGCTCCAGAGAGGACCACGCGCGTGGCACGCATTGGTGAGACCGCCGATCTGCTGAAGTGCTCCTTCTGCGGCAAGAGCCAAAAGCAGGTCAAGAAGCTGATCGCTGGTCCGAGCAGCATCTACATCTGCGACGAGTGCATCGAGCTGTGCAACGAGATCATCGAGGAAGAGCTCGCTGAAGGCGCAGAGCTCAGTTTGGGCGAGCTGCCCAAGCCGCACGAGATCTTCGAGTTCCTCGACGGGTACGTCATCGGTCAGGAGAGCGCCAAGAAGTCGCTCTCGGTCGCTGTCTACAACCACTACAAGCGGGTGCAGGCGCAGAGCGCATCGGGCCGCAACAAGGACGAGCAGGTCGAGCTGGCGAAGTCCAACATCTTGCTGGTGGGCCCCACGGGCTGCGGCAAGACGTATCTTGCCCAGACGCTGGCGCGCATGCTGAACGTGCCGTTCGCCATCGCCGACGCCACAGCACTCACCGAGGCCGGCTATGTCGGCGAGGACGTCGAGAACATCCTGCTCAAGCTGATCCAGGCCGCGGACTACGACGTCAAGAAGGCCGAGACCGGCATCATCTACATCGACGAGGTCGACAAGATCTCGCGCAAGAGCGAGAACCCCTCCATCACGCGCGACGTGTCGGGCGAGGGCGTGCAGCAGGCGTTGCTGAAGATCCTCGAAGGCACCACGGCCTCGGTTCCTCCCCAGGGCGGACGCAAGCACCCGCACCAGGAGTTTATCCAGATCGACACCACCAACGTGCTGTTCATCGTGGGAGGCGCCTTCGCGGGCCTCGACCAGATCATCGAGCAGCGCAGCGGCAAGGTCAGCCTGGGCTTCAACACCGGCAACGTCCCCGCGGCCGACATCGTCGCGCCGGAGAAGTTGTACTCCAAGGTGCTGCCCGAGGACCTGCTCAAGTTCGGTCTGATCCCAGAGTTCATCGGCCGCCTTCCGGTCATCGCCGCGGTCGACAACCTCGATCGCGAGGCGCTCGTTGCCATCCTCACCGAGCCGCGCAACGCTCTCACCAAGCAGTACATCCGGTTGTTCGAGATCGACGACGTCGAGCTGGAGTTCGGTCCAGGCGCGCCCGAGGCGATGGCCGAGCTCGCTCTGGCCCGTGGCACTGGAGCTCGCGGTCTGCGCTCGATCATCGAGGCCGTTCTCGAGCCGGTCATGTACGAAGTACCCAGCCGCGACGACGTCGCCAAGGTGATCGTCACGGCCGAGACCGTCACGGCGGGCGCTCTGCCCACCGTCCTGACCCACGCCGAGGTCGCCAAGAAGGCGTCCTGATCGTGCCTCGGTGACCAGTCGCTAGGTTGGTCCCATGACCTCTGTCGACATTGCCCTGCTCGGAGCCACCGGATTCACCGGCGGTCTGACCGCCGAGTACCTCGGCACCCACCTCCCGGACGGCGCCTCCTGGGCCATCGCTGGCCGCAATCCCGGCAAGCTCGACGCCGTCGCCGATCGGGTCGTCGAGCTCGGTGGTGTGCGCCCCGAGATCATCTCGGCTGACAGCACCAACGCAGCGTCCATGGCAGCGCTGGCTGAGAGCACGCGAGTGCTCATCACCACCGTCGGCCCCTACCTGGCGCACGGGGAACCGGCCGTCAAGGCCGCCGCCGAGGCCGGCATCGCGTACGTCGACCTCACCGGCGAGCCGGAGTTCGTCGACCGCATGTGGCTCAAGTACGACGACGTGGCCAAGACATCCGGAGCCAGGATCATCCACGCCTGTGGCTTCGACTCCATCCCGTACGACCTGGGCGTGCTCTACACCGTGCAGCAGATGCCGGAGGGCGTGCCGCTCTCGGTCAAGGGATACATCCGGGCCGGCGGCGCACCGTCGGGCGGTACGTACCACTCGGCGATCGGCGCCATGGCCGGGATGCGGGGCGCCGGCAAGATCGCTGCTGAGCGCAAGAGCAAGGAGTCGCGGCCTGAGGGCCGCACGATCCGCGGAGGTGGCTCGTTGGGCCGCGGTGAGGGCGGCAAGGGCTGGGCGCTGCCGCTGCCCACCCTCGACCCGCTGATCGTCCTGCGCTCAGCGCGAGCCCTCGAGCGGTACGGACCGGACTTCAGCTACGCGCACTTCGCCCAGTTCAAGAAGCTGCCGATGCTGGCTGCCACGATCGCAGGCGCGGGCGTCCTGACCGTGGGAGCCCAGCTGCGTCCCACCCGGGCGCTGCTGCTCAAGCTCAAGAGCCAGGGGGAGGGGCCGGACGAGGCGAAGCGCGAGGCTTCTTGGTTCAAGCTGCGCCTCGTGGCCGAGGGCGGCGGCAAGACCGTGACGACCGAGGTGGCCGGGGGAGACCCGGGCTACACCGAGACGTCGAAGATGCTCGCCGAGTCGGCCCTGTGCCTGGCCTTTGACGACCTGCCCAAGGTGTCGGGCCAGACCACGACCGCCGTGGCCATGGGCCACCCGCTGATCGAGCGACTCCGGGCGGCCGGCATCACCTTCCGCACCCTCTGAGGCCATAGCACGAAGGGCGCCTCCTTGGCGGTGGGCGCCCTCCGTGGCTTCTAGTAGAACACGCTCCCCGGTCAGACGGGCAGGTCCAAGGTGGCCTCGACGACGATCTCGCCGTCGGCAGGGCGAGTCTCGACCGGGCCGGAGACCCGCCCGGCTGCTCGCACGTCGTCCAGGGCTAGCGCCAGCAGGTCGAGTGCCGTCTGCGGTGCTGAGATCTCGACCAGTGACACCTCGGTCTTCTGACCGACCTTGGCGGTCGACTTGGCGCCGCGGATGCCGGCCAGCACCGTGGCCGCAGTCGGCAGCAGGGCTGGATCAGCCTCGGGAGACGTGATGTCGTCGAGCGTGGGCCATGCAGCTCGGTGGATCGACCCTGCCTGCCACCACGACCAGACCTCCTCGGTGACGTAGGGCAGGAATGGAGCCAACAGCCGCAGCTGGACCGACAAGGCGATGGCGAACGCACTGCGGGCGCTCGCTCCGCCCTCGTCCTCGCGCCGGGCCCGCTCCTTGACCATCTCGAGGTAGTCGTCGCAGAAGTCCCAGAAGTTCTTCTCGGTGACCTCCAGGGCTGACGCGTAGTCGAAGGCCTCGAAGTGACTGGTGGCCTCGGTGACGACGCCACGCAGGCGCTGCAGCATCGACTGATCCAGCGGCACCGTGACGCGGTCCGGGTCGAGGTCGTCGACGCCTGCACCGAGTCCGTACTGCTCCTCGGCGGCCAGCACGAACTTGCTGGCATTGAGCACCTTCATCGCCAGCCGTCTGCCGACCTTCATCTGCGCCTCGTCGAAGGGCGAATCGGTGCCGGGACGCGCGCCGGCGGCGCGCCAGCGGACGGCGTCGGCGCCGTAGGTGTTCAAGATCTCGTCGGGCACGACGACGTTGCCCTTGCTCTTGCTCATCTTCTTGCGGTCAGGGTCGACCACGAAGCCCGAGATCGTCGCGCTCTTCCACGGGGCGGTGCCGTGCTCCAAGTGTGCTCGCACGACGGTGGAGAACAGCCAGGTGCGGATGATGTCGTGCGCCTGCGGACGGACGTCCATCGGGAAGGTGCGTTCGAACAGATCGGTGTCACGCTCCCAGCCGCAGGCGATCTGCGGCGTCAGCGACGACGTGGCCCACGTGTCGAGCACGTCGGGGTCGGCCATGAAGCCGTTGGGCGCGCCGCGCTGGTTCTCGTCGAATCCCGTGGGTGCGTCCGCGGCGGGGTCAACCGGCAAGTCGGCCTCCTCGGGCAGGATCGGGTCGTCGTACAGCGGTTCGCCGGATGCGTCGAGGCGATACCAGATCGGGAAGGCGACGCCGAAGAAGCGCTGCCGAGAGACCAGCCAGTCGCCGTTGAGGCCGTCGATCCAGTTGGTGAGGCGAGACTGCATGTAGGCCGGGACCCAGTCGATCTCGTCCCCGCGAGCAATCAGGTCGGTCCGCAGGTCTGCATCGCGTCCGCCGTTGGTCAGGTACCACTGGCGGGTCGAGACGATCTCGAGCGGCTTGTCGCCCTTCTCGAAGAAGTTGGCCATGCGCTGCGTGGGCTTGGGCTCGCCGTCAAGGTCGCCCGACTCAGCCAGAGCCGCCACGGTCAGCTCGCGAGCCGTGAAGGTGGTCTTGCCGGCCAGCTCGGCGTAGAGGGCCTTCCCGGGCTCGGTGGTGATCCACTCCGGAACGTCGGCCAGGATGCGACCGTCGCGGCCGATGACCGTGCGGTTGGGCAGCTGGAACTCCCGCCACCACTGCACGTCGGTGAGATCGCCGAAGGTGCAGCAGTGCACGATTCCTGAACCCTTTTCGGGGTCGGCCAGAGTGTGCGCGATGACCGGCACCTCGACACCGAAGATCGGTGAGGTCGCGGTCGTCCCGAAGAGGTGCTGGTAGCGCTTGTCGTCGGGGTGCGCAATCAGTGCCACGGCGGCAGCGGTCAGCTCGGGGCGTGTGGTCTCGACGTGCACCGTGGTGCCGTCGGGGAGCTGGTAGCCGACCCGGTGATAGGCGCCGGGATACTCCCGGGCCTCCAGCTCGGCCTGGGCGACCGCAGTCTGGAACGTGACGTCCCACAAAGTGGGAGCGTCCTGCTGATAGGCCTCGCCGCGAGCGAGATTGCGCAGGAAGGCGCGCTGGCTCGCGGCGCGCGCGTCATCGCCGATCGTGGTGTACGTCTGCTCCCAGTCGACGCTGAGGCCGAGCGTGCGCCACAGCTTCTCGAAGACCTGCTCGTCCTCTTCGACCAGCTCATTGCACAGCTCGATGAAGTTGCGTCGGCTGATCGGCACCTGACGCTTCGCATCGGGCTCGGCCGGGGGAGCGAAGTCCACCGCGTACGGCAGCGACGGATCGCACCGGACGCCGAAATAGTTCTGCACCCGACGCTCGGTGGGCAGGCCGTTGTCGTCCCAGCCCATCGGGTAGAAGACTTCCTTGCCGCTCATCCGCTGGTAGCGGGCAATGAGGTCGGTGTGCGTGTAGGAGAACACATGGCCGACGTGCAGCGAGCCGGACACGGTGGGCGGCGGGGTGTCGATCGAGAAGATCTCGTCGCGGGTCTTGGAGCGGTCGAAGGTGTAGGTGCCCTGGTCGGCCCAGCGGGCGGACCAGGTGGCTTCGAGACCTTCGAGGACGGGCTTCTCGGGAACGGTGTTCACGAGGAGCGAGTCTACGGGCGGTCTGCGACCTCGTCCCCGTCGGTGCGCCACAGGTTGCTGGGCCACCACATCCACCGACCGAGGTCGAGGTTGAGCGCGGTGACCAGCACCGACCGCACGATGATGGTGTCGAGCAGCACGCCCAGCGCCACGGCGAACCCGAGCTCGGCGAGGAACACGATCGGCAGCGATCCCAGGGCGGCGAACGTGCCGGCCAGCACGAGCCCGGCCGACGTGATGACGCCGCCGGTCGCCGCCAACGCGATCAGGGCGCCGCGGTGGGTGCCGACGTGCAACGCCTCTTCGCGGACCCTCGTCATCAAGAAGATGTTGTAGTCGATGCCAAGCGCCACGAGGAAGACGAACGCGAACAGCGGGAACGAGGAGTCCGCGCCAGGAAAGCCGAAGACGTGTCGGAACACCAGAGCGCTGATGCCCAGCGCGGCCGCGAACGACAGCACCACGGTGCCGAGCAGGATCACCGGCGCAACGATCGACCGCAGCAGCAGCGCGAGGATCAGCAGGACGGCGAGCAGGATGATGGGAATGATGAGGCGGTTGTCGGCCGATGCGGCGTCCTGCACGTCCTTGTTGATGGCCGTCTGGCCACCGACCAGTGCGTCGGCGTCGGGAATGTCCCCGAGGGAGGCGCGAGCGCGCTCGATCGTCGCGTAGGCGTCATCGGAGTCCGGGGCGGACG
Source organism: Aeromicrobium sp. (assembly GCF_049586495.1). Taxonomy (GTDB): domain Bacteria; phylum Actinomycetota; class Actinomycetes; order Propionibacteriales; family Nocardioidaceae; genus Aeromicrobium. The sequence goes on from NZ_JBAVCB010000229.1 coordinate 8,607, forward strand.
ACAAGGTCGCCTGGATGAGAGCCAGACCGTCCTTCTGGGCCACGACCGCGACGCTGGGAGCGTCGATTCCCTCGACAGCGCCGAGGTCCGAGGCGACCTCTTTCGCTCTGTCCGCGGCCGAGATGACCTGGACCGGAGAACCATCGCCGCCGGGATAGTGCTTGGCCAGTTCCTTCTCGGCCGTCACGGATGGCTGGGTGGTGGTGAAGGTGTCTTCGTTGCTCAACCCCGTGGCGTTGAGCTGAAGCACTCCGAAGGACACGGCGACCAGCGCCAGGGTCGTGCCGATCCAGACCGCGCGAGGTGCCTTCTCGATGCCGCGTCCGACACGAGACCAGACGCCGGACTCGGCATGTGCCGAGGTCCCGAAGCGGGGGATGAAGGGCCAGAAGACCCAGCGCCCGAACACCACGAGCAGGGCCGGAAGCAGCACGAGCATCATCAGCAGGGCCACGGCGATGCCGGCCGCCGCCACCGGGCCGAGCCCGCTGGTCGAGTTCAGCTCGGCGAACATCAGGCAGAGCAGGCCGATGATGACCGTGGCGCCGCTGGCCAGGACGGCGGGCGCCGCGCGGTGCAGGGCGTGCGACATGGCCTGGTGCCGGTCTTCGTAGTGGTGCAGCTCCTCGCGGTATCGCGCCACGATGAGCAGGGCGTAGTCCACTCCGGCTCCCAGGACCAGGACGCTGAGGATGCCGGCGCTCTGCCCGTTGACGGTCAGGTCCGCGTACCTGGCCAGCAGGTACACGAACCCCTGGGCCGTGAACACGCTGAACACGCCGCACAGCAACGGGATGAACCACAAGATAGGGCTGCGATAGGTCAGGACGAGCAAGACGAACACGATCGCGAGCGCTGACAGCAGCAGCACGCCGTCGATGCCCGCGAAGGCCTTGGCCTGGTCGGCGCCGAAGGCAGCCGGGCCGGCCAGGCTCACCTCGAGTCCGTTGGCGTCCTTCTCGGCGGTGTCCCGGATGTCCTCGACGGCCTGCGGCAGATCCTCAAAGCCGTCCTTGCCAACTTGGATCGTGGCGATGAGCTGCAGCGCCTTGCCGTCCTGGGAGGGCTGTGGCCCTGCCACCTCGTCGGCCACGGAGGCCATGGCGGGAATCGCCCGGGCGTCGGCTGCGACCTTGGCGGTGTCGTCCGGGGTGATGCCAGAGCCGCGAACGTACAGCACCACGACGGGGACTGCGTCGGGGTCGGCGCCTAGCTGCGCCGACTTGGCGATCACCTGGGTGGACTCGGCATCACCGGGCAGGAACGACGCGATGTCGTTCTCCTGGATCTCGGCAAGCCTGGGTCCAAACGTGCCGCCGATGCCTCCCACGAAGATGAGGGACAAGACGACGACGACCCACTTGGCCCAGTGGTGGGTGACCCAGCCGGCGATGTTGCGATGCATGCGGCCATCGTTGCGGATACCTTGCACCTCGCGCCACCGGTGCGACCGGTGAGATCGTTTCGATGGGCTGCGATACTGGTGACGATGAATCCCACCTATGGCGAGGTCGAGCAGTCACTGCTCGGGCGCTGGCCCGAGACCCGGCTTGAACCCTCACTCGACCGCATCCGCGCGATCTGCGACCTGATGGGGGATCCGCAGCGCGCCTTTGCCGTCGTGCACCTCACCGGGACCAACGGCAAGACGTCGACGAGTCGCATGATCGACGCACTGCTGCGTGCGCTCGACCTGCGGGTCGGCCGCTTCACCAGCCCCCATCTGGAGTCCATGACCGAGCGCATCAGCATCGACGGCGAACCCCTCAGCGAGCAGTTGTTCGTCGAGGCCTTCGCCGACGTGGCTCCTTTCGCCCAGATCATCGACGAGCAGTCGGTCCGCGCGGGCGGGCCACCTCTGTCCTACTTCGAGATGGTCGTGGCGATGGCGTACGCGGCCTTCGCCGACACTCCGGTCGATGTGGCCGTGGTCGAGGTCGGCATGGGCGGCTCGTGGGACGCCACCAACGTCGCCGACGGAGAGGTTGCCGTCATCACGCCGATCGCCGTCGACCATGCGCGCTACCTGGGCGATCGTCCCGAGGTGATCGCGGTCGAGAAGGCAGGCATCATCAAGCCTGGTTCTGCGGTCGTGATCGCCGAGCAGGAGCCTGCTGTCATGGATGTG
>NZ_JBAVCB010000230.1:0-6372 GCF_049586495.1 Aeromicrobium sp.
AGGGGGTCTGCTCGAGCCCCACGTACTCGTCGTCGTCGGTCAGCACGCCGAGATGCCAGGTGCCGCCCGACCCGTCAGCGCCCGGGTCGAAGCGGGCTGACGTGGCCCGCCACCCGTCCGGCAGCTCCGTGGGGGCCAGCAACGGCAAAGTGGTGCCCGCTTGCGCCTGGACCCGGATCTGCTCGTAGTCGACCGTCGAGACCGTCTCTTCTGGCGTGGTGGTGAACAGCTTCCCGAACGCGAAGAGCCCGAGGATGATCACACCGATCACGAACATGGAGCGCAGGACGTCGCCGATGTCGGGGTTGCCCCTCGAAGATGCCACGAGCCCAGTCTATCGACGTCGGTAGAGTGTCGCTCGTGGATCACCTCCAGCCCGCCGAGCAGGCGCCCGACCGCAACCTCGCCCTCGACCTGGTGCGCGTCACCGAGGCAGGCGCCATGGCTGCTGGCCGGTGGGTGGGCCGCGGTGACAAGAACGGCGCCGACGGCGTCGCGGTCCACGCGATGCGCACCTTGATCAACACGGTGCAGATGAATGGCGTCGTGGTCATCGGCGAGGGCGAGAAGGACGAAGCGCCCATGCTCTACAACGGAGAGCGGGTCGGCGACGGCACGGGCCCTGCCTGCGACGTCGCGGTCGACCCGATCGACGGCACCACGCTCACCGCCAAGAGCCTGCCCAACGCCGTGTCGGTCATGGCCGTCGCTCCCCGCGGCTCGATGTATGACCCGTCCGCCGTGTTCTACATGGAGAAGCTGATCGCCGGTCCCGAGGCTGCCGACGCGGTCGACATCCGGCTGCCGATCGCCGAGAACATCGCGCGCGTGGCCAAGGCCAAGGGCAGGCGCAACAGCGACGTCACGGTCTGTGTGCTCGACCGCCCCCGCCATCAGCACCTGGTCGACGAGATTCGCGAAGCCGGCGCCCGCATCAAGTTCATCATCGACGGCGACGTGGCCGGCGGCATCACCGCGGCCCGCCCCGACACCGGTGTCGACCTGCTGGTGGGCGTTGGCGGCACCCCCGAGGGCATCATCACGGCATGCGCCATCAAAGCGATCGGCGGCGTGATCCAGGGCAAGCTGTGGCCCATCGACGATGACGAGAAGCAACGCGCGATCGACGCCGGTCACGACCTCGACCGGGTTCTCGGGACCGACGACCTCGTCAACGCTGACGACTGCTTCTTCGTCGCCACCGGCATCACGGACGGCGAGCTGATGCACGGTGTCCGCTACAGCGGCGGCCGCGCCATCACCGAGTCGATCGTCATGCGCTCGCGCAGCGGCACCATCCGCAAGATCACGAGCGAGCATCAACTGGCCAAGCTGAAGGCCTACTCCTCGGTCGACTACGAGCACTGACCCACACAGCGATCCCCGCCGAGAGATTCTCTCGACGGGGATCGCTACAGCTGGCGCGGGAGCTCAGAGCGAGTTGTCTCCCGGCGGCACCGGCTCGCCGTCGATCGTGAACGTGCCGCCCGGAGGCTGGTTGAACACGTTCGGACCCACCGGAGCAGTGTTGCGCGAGATCGAGACTCGCGTCACCGTCATGGTGCCGGTCGAGCTGTTCCACAGCCCACCGCCCTCGTTGCTCGCGCTGTTGCCGCGCACCTTGCCCTTCTCATAGGTCACCACGCCGGCGCCGGTCGTGTGGAAACCACCACCGTTGCCGGGGTTTCCACCCGTGTCGTTGTCGAGCAGGTCGACGTCGAACAGGTCGACCGTGCCGCCATTGGTCTCGATGCCGCCGCCCGCACGAACCGCCGAGTTGTCCTCGATCTCCGCATCGTCCACGTTCAGCGTGCCGAGGTTGAGGATGCCACCGCCGGATCCGGAGGTGCCGGTCGCCTTGTTGTCAGAGATGTCGGTGTCCGAGACGGTGAGCGTGCCACCGTCGTTGAACAGCCCGCCGCCACCCTGGTCGGCAGCGTTTCCGCCGGCGACGTTGCGCGAAACCTTGCTGCGCTCGACCACGAAGGTGCCGCCGGCAGAGTTCCACAGTCCGCCGCCCTCAGAGCTGGCGACGTTGCCCGACACGGTCGTCCGAGCCACGTTGACGGTGCCAGCACCGGTCAGGTGCACACCGCCGCCGTTGCCGGGCGCCCCGCCGGTCCTGTTGTCTCGGATCGAGGACCTGCTGACGTTGGTCGAGCCGACATTCGCCTCGATGCCACCACCGGCACGGACCGCCGAGTTTCGCTTGATGGTCGATTGATCGACGTTGAGGGTCCCGAGGTTGTTCAGGATGCCGCCGCCGGAGCCGGCCGTTCCGGTCGCCTTGTTGTCCTTGACGTCGGTGTCCTCGACGGTCAGTGTGCCGCCGTCGTTGAAGAGTCCCCCGCCGCCCTGATCGGCGTCATTGCCGCCCGCGCTGTTGCCCGAGATGCTGCTCCGGTCGACCGTGAAGGTGCCGGACGCGGAGTTCCACAGGCCGCCTCCCTCGGCGGATGCGGTGTTCCCGGAGACCTTCGACCGATCCACCGAGACGGTGCCGGCACCGGTGAGGTGCAGTCCGCCGCCGTTGCCCGGTCCGCCACCAGTCGAGTTGTCGACCAACGAGGTGCGGTACAGCGAAGTCGAGCCGGCGTTGGCCTCGATGGCTCCACCGGCGCGGGTGGCTGTGTTGTCGTCGAGCTCGGACCTGCTGACGTAGAGGTCGCCGCCGTCATTGAAGATGGCCCCACCGGAGGCGCCGGCACCCACCGCCGAGCTGTCGGAGATCGAGGATCTGATGACCTCGAGCTCGCCGCTGCTGCGGACAGCACCGCCACTGGCGTCAGCGACGCGACCACCATTCAACGACACGCGGTAGAGCTTGAGATACGCGTCGGAGGAGACGTCGAAGATGCGACCCGACAGATTCGCGTCGATGCGGTGTCCACGACCGTCCAGGATCAGCTTGTCGGTGACGTCGAGATCGCCGACCTCGGGTCCGTCGCCGTCGGTTCCGGCCCCATTGAGCGCGATGCTCCGCTTCAGCTCGATCTCGTCGGTACCGGGGCGGGAGTTCGCGTTGGCCACCGCCGCGCGCAGCTGAGCCTCGGTGCTGACACTGACGGTCTTGGCCTTGCTCGCGGCTGATGCGCTCGGAATCGCCACCATCGTGAGGCCGAGCGCCCCGATGGTTGCGCCCGCGAGCCATGTCGCGGTGGTCCGTTGAACTCTCATGGGGAGATGCCTTTCGGTGGGGAGACGTCCTTTCGCCATGAATACGGCTGCGGTCCGTGCGACATTCATCACGGCGGAAGAAATCTTTCGTGAGCGGTGAACGCTCGTGCCGTGACGGCCGTAAGAACAGGTCCAGGGGACGTGTGGCATGAGGAGGACGGCGTGGACGGACGTGTCGACGGGATCGTGGCCGCGGGGGTGCGCAACGAGGACGAGGTCCATGCCGCGTACCTGTTGCACGGGCCTGAGCTGTTCCGCTTCGTGCTGCGCGGTCTGGACGACCGAGGAGCCGCCGAGGACGTCATTCAGGAGACCTTCCTGCGTGCCTGGCGGTCGGCGGACAAGTACGACCCGCACCTGGCGTCCCTGCGCGTGTGGTTGTTCGCGATCGCACGCAACACGATGCTCGACCACGCGCGGTCCGCCAAGGTGCGACCGTGGCAGCACCGCCTGGTCGATCCACCCACCGCAGAGGCGGTCACCGCCGGCACCGTCCCTGACCCCAGCGAGGTGGCAGTCACCTCGTGGGTGGTCGAGGAGGCGCTGATCCGGCTGACCCCGGAGCACCGCGACGCACTGGTGGAGACACACCTGCGGGGCAGACCTCATGACGAGGTAGCCGCAGAGCTGGGCATCCCGATCGGGACCCTGCGCAGTCGCGTCTTCTACGGTCTGAAGGCGCTGAGAATCACGATGGACGAAATGGGAGTCACACCATGACCACCAACCACGATCACGACGGCGGCGCAGCTGACCATCGTCAGCTACGGATGCTGCTCGGTTCCTCCGCGCTGGGTCACCTCGGCGAAGACGAGGCCGGGCGCGTGCGCGCACACCTCGACGGCTGCGCGGAGTGCCGCGCCGAGCTGGCCGAGATCGAGCCGGTTGCGTCTGCACTGTCGGGCATCGACCCCCGCGAGCTGCTGGACCGCCCTACACCCTCACCGGACCTCGGGGAACGGCTGCGCGATGCCGTGCGCGAGGAGCGGACCGGAGCGATCGACCTCACGTCACGTCGTCGGGCGAGGCATGCCCGGGGCACGGCGGCGCTCGCGGCATCCGTGGTGGCAGCGGCCCTGGTGGGCACCTTCCTGCTGGGCCGAGGCACCGCTCCTGAGCCGCCGACCGTCGCGATGGAGCCGGTCACCCTGACCAGCTCCGCCGCCGACCCCGTGACGGTCGAGAAGGCATCGCTCATCGCCCACTCGTGGGGCGTGGAGCTGCGCTTCACGGGTGCCGGCTTCGCGGACGGAGAGGTGTTCCGTGCGGCGTTCAGGGACACCTCAGGTGAGCTCGTGCCTGCTGGCGAGTTCCTCGGAACGGGAAAATCCACCCTGAACTGCAATCTGCAGTCCGCCACCCTGCGCGACGATGTCGTGCAGATCGTCATCACGGATGAGGCAGGGACGGCGGTGCTGGACGCGAGCATCTGAGCTACTCGCCGGTAGGATCACTTCATGGCCGGATCGGGTGAGAAGTTCGCGTCGCTGCCCTCGGGCATCGACATCTGTTTTGAGACCTTCGGCGACCCCGAGGACCCGGCGCTGCTGCTGGTCATGGGTCTCGGCGGTCCGATGGGATGGTGGACCGAGGACTTCTGCGAGTTGCTCGCCAGCCGCGGACTGTTCGTGGTCCGCTATGACAACCGAGACACCGGGCGGTCCACCAAGCTGCGGCACCACAAAGTGGGCAAGATCGACATCGCCCGCGCGTTCGTCGGGCTCGGATCGGCGCCGTATGGCTTGTCCGATCTCGCCGAGGACGCCTTCGGTCTTCTGGACCATCTCGGCATCGAGCAGGCCAACCTCACCGGCGTGTCGATGGGCGGCATGATCGCCCAGACGATGGCGATCGCCCACCCCGAGCGTGTGCTGTCGATGACGTCGATCATGTCCACGACCGGCAGGCGCACCGTCGGCTGGCAGAGCCCCAAGGTCCTCCCAGCGATGCTCGCCTCGGCAGGTCGCACGCGGGACTCCTACATCGCGCGCTCCCTGCGCACCCAGAAGGTCATCGGCTCGCCAGCCTTCCCGTCGGACCGAGAGGACCAGCGCCTGCGGGCCCAGGAGACCTACGATCGCGGCTGGATCGCCAGCGGCGTGGCCCGCCACATGTTGGCCGTGCTGACCCAGACCGATCGGACCGAGCCGCTCGGCGCGCTCGACCTGCCGGTCACCGTCATCCACGGCGCCGCCGACCCACTCGTGCACAGGTCTGGGGGCCAGGCCACCGCCGATGCCATTCCCGGCGCCGAGCTGATCGAGATCGACGGGAAGGGGCACGACCTGCCCGCCCAGCTCTACGCCACGTACGTCGACGCGATCGTGAGCACTGCCGCCCGCGCCGCATCGGGGCGATGAGACACAACCCTCGACACGCCAGCGACGACCCTGCCCTGGTGCGCCGACTCGTCGCCGAGCATCCGTGGGCGACGATCGTCAGCCAGCACGACGGCGACCTGGTGGCGTCGCACTATCCGGTGCTGCTCGATCCCGATCACCCGTTGGCGCTGCTCACCCACGTGGGACGTCCCGACGAGACGCTGCACGGCTTCGGGCAGGGTGCCGCGGTGCTCGTGGTGGTGCAAGGTCATCACGGCTACGTCTCTCCCAGCTGGTACGTCCCGGGAGCGAGCGGAGCGCCGACGTGGAACTTCACCGCCGCACACCTGCACGGCGTGCCCCAGGTGCTCGACGCCGAGGAGAACCTGCGGGTGCTCACCTCGCTGGTCGCGCACTTCGAGCAGCACGTCGACGACCCGCTGTGGCTCGACCAGACGTGGGGCGCCCAGGCAGCCCAGGGCACGGTGGGATTGCGCATCCCGATCGACCGGTTCACGCTCAAGGTCAAGATGAGCCAGGACAAGGACGAGACATCCGTGCAGAACGTCGTCGACGCACTGCGTCGTCCCGGCCCGTACGAGCACCCCGCGCTGGCCTCCGACATGGAACGCGCACGCCGCGAACGAGTCGGCTTGCCGACCGAAAAAGATTGACATAGCAGGCCACAAACCTTGTGGGTCGAACACCTGTTCGATATGCTTGACGCATGATCTCGCGCTCCCACCTCGCCGATGCGGCGACCGTGTGCGCTCGGGCTGAGTTCGCCAAGTGGAATGCCGTGCTGGCCCACCGCGAGGACGCCGTGGCGGCTCTGGATCGCGACGCCGATCGCACACTGATGTTCCGGCGCATG
>NZ_JBAVCB010000231.1:0-3059 GCF_049586495.1 Aeromicrobium sp.
CCCCCAACCCGCTAGATCGCGTCCTCGTGCTCGACGTCGTCAGTTGGTCTTCACATCGTGCTGTCATCTCGGTCCCGAGCGATTCATGGCTGAGAAGCAGTGAAGTAGGACTCGGGGGCTGCCCTGGCCCTGACGTCCGCCGCCCACCGGTGACCCCACCAGCGACGGCTGGTGGCCCGCGCTGCCAGGGTGGCGACGTCGTGGTCCATGCGACACGACACGATCACCGCACCGTTGCGCCGCGCGAGGTGACGCGCTGCGGCGCAGCCGTCGTGGCCTGCGACGCTGGCCTGGCTGGCGGCGAGGGCGGACAGGTCAGCTGCGGCGGTGGCCCGGTGTCGAACCGCGACCAGACCCGCCATCTCGGTGACGACCAGCGTGACCAGCACGACGACAGAAGACGCGATCACCGCGTGGACCGTGGCCGAGCCGCGGTCGTGTGAACGCCGGGACGTCACGGCGACTCCACGGCGGCCGACGCCTCAGCCTCGACCTTCTGGGCGCCGATTCCGGAGAAGAACGGCAGTGGCATCCGAGACGTGGCGCGCACCGACACCGTGGCGACCCCTTCGGACAGGTCGACCTCGACGTGTGCGCCATGCGGCGCGTGCCGGCGGGCGGCCGTCTGAGCCGTGCCGACGGATTCGCCCCGAGCGACCAGCCGAGCGCCTTCTCGAGCGGCGTCGGTGAGTCGGACCTGGGTGAGCCCGAGCGAGACGACCCACACCAAGAGCAACGTCAGGGCGAAGCCGAACGGCGCAACGGTGGCGAGCTCAGCCGTGACCATGCCGCGCTCCGTGCGAGGACTGGTGGTCATGAGAATTTCCTTTCGGTGTTCTGACAGGGCCGGAGCGGCTGACGGGCCGCCCCGGCCCGGTCGGGTCAGAACGGCAACAGGTCCGGGATCTTTTCGATCACTTCCTTGACCAGATCGCCGAACCACTTGGACTGGCCGATCTTCACCAGCACACCGCCGACGGTGCAGGCGCCGAGCGTGCCGACCGAGTACTCGACCGTGGACATGCCGCGCTCCGTGGCGCGACCGATGATGTTCCGCATGATGGGTGAACCTCTCGTTGGGGACTGACACCCAGAAGATGGGCTCGCGGGATCGACTTCTGCGAAGGAATCGACCGGCTGGGGACGACCGGCCGTCGTCGCCACGCGATGTGGACAGTGCCCGATCGGGATGGGGCGTCACAGCTGGATGTTCGACGCGACCGCGATGATCGTCGGGACGATGCCGATCAGCAGGAAAGCCGGCATGAAGCACAGGCCGAGTGGTGCGGCGGTGCGCACCCCCACCCGGCGCGCTCGCTCCCGATGGGCGGCGTGTTGCTCACGCCGAGTGTCCAGCGCCACGGCCGCGATGACGTCGGCCACGGGCACGCCTGATTGATCAGCACGGCGCAGGGCTCTGGCCAGCGGGAGCAGCGGACCGTTGACGTCCGACACTGCCGCCTCCAGGTCGCCAGCCACGACCATCCGATGCGCCACCGCCGACAAGTCGGGTCCCAACGGGTCGGGTGTGACCTCGGCAGCGAGCGCCAGCGCTGATCCCGGTGGTCGTCCCGCCTCCAGCGCGGCGGTCACCAGGTCCAGCGCTCCGGGCAGCTGACGCCGAGCCATGGCCTCCCGTCGCCTCGTCGAGGCGCTCTCCAGTCGACCTGCGGCGGAGTGGACCGCAGGCGCGGCCAGGGCGCCGATGACCAGTCCGACTGGCCATCCCAGCAGGAGCACCGCAGCCACCGGCGTGAGGGCGGCGGCGACCAGTCTCTGGTCTGGTGTGCTCGACGAGGTTCGCGGCGGAGCCCACAGCAACCGCGCGCGACGGTGCGCCCCGGAAGGAAGCAGACACCAGACGGCCAACGCGGCGAGCACGGCGGCACTCACTGATCGGCCCCCGAAGCGACCTTCTCGACCCACAGCACCCCAACGCTGGCGAAACCGACACCCAGCACCAGGCAGACACCGCCGATCGTGGTCGCCAACAACACGTGCACAGGATCGCCTCCCATGCCGGCACCCAGCGCCAGCCCGAAAGTCGGCAGCATCGCCATGAGTCGCGCCGTCGCCCGCGCGGGTGCCAGCTCGGCGCTGACCTCGGCAGCCAGGTCGAGGTCGTCCCGGGCGCGGTCGGCGAGTCGGGTGAGAACCCCTGCCAAGGGAGCCCCGGAGCGATCGGCCACTGCCCACGCCGACGCGAAGTCCCCCAGCAGCTCGGCGCCGGGCTGGCGACTGTCGTGTCGCAACGCCGCGACGACGTCAGCACCGTGCGTGGCAGCGCGCGCCGCACCCACCAAGAGGTCGACCTCGTCGGCGGCCGACTGGAGGGCCGACTCGGCCAGAGCCCCTGCGCGCAGTTCAGCCGCCACGAGCGACAGGCCCTCGACGGCCGCGCGACGACGTAGTCCCGCACGGGTGCGCGCCCGGGTGCCGGCCACGACCCGTACGCCCGTCACCCCTCCGATCGCTGCTGCCACGGCGACCAAGACGTGGGAACCACCGAACCCGACCAGCATCGCGACTCCGATGACAGCGACCACGGAAACCAGAGCCCGCTTCGACACGGGTCGGCAAGGACGCGACAGGCCGAGCCGGTGACGCATCTGGCGTGCTCCCGAAGGCCAGCCCAGCTCAGTCGCGATCGCCACGGCCACCACCGCGAGGGCCGTCACCCGAGCAGCGCCCGGTATGGCTCGGCGGCCGGCCCATCGCGCGCGACCCCATCGACGAACGTGACCGCGGGTACAGCTCGGACCCACGAGGAGGAGCCATGATCGGACTCCAGCAACGCGATCTCGCGCGTGCGGCGCGTGCCGCTGGCATCGCGGCCCAGATGAACCACGAGATCGACGCCGGCAGCCAGCTGGCTGTGCACCGCATCGCGCACCAAGCCGGCCGCGACTCCGAGCGCCTCGAAGCGCGCCGGCACGTCGGCCGCTGAGTTGGCATGCAACGTGCCGCAGCCGCCCTCGTGCCCGGTGTTGAGCGCAGCGAGCAGGTCGACGACCTCCGCCCCGCGGACCTCGCCGACCACCAGTCGGTCGGGGCGCATG
>NZ_JBAVCB010000232.1:0-3360 GCF_049586495.1 Aeromicrobium sp.
GTCGACGAGTCCCACCATGCTCGGTGCCGGGATGCCCAGGGTGAACCCGACGGCCCGGCATCCGTCGACCACCTCGGCCTCCTCGACCAGCCGCTCGGTGACGGGATCCTCGACGTTGTAGACGCACGCGATCTGGGTGCGCGCGTACACCCGGCCCTTGTCGGCCGTGTAGGCGTCCAGCCCCCCGTGCCAGTCCAGGTGGTCAGGCGCCACATTCAGACAGACGCTGGCTTGCGGAGACATCGAGTTGGTCCAGTGCAGCTGGTAGCTGGACAGCTCGACGGCCAGCACCGAGGCAGGGTCGTCGGTGTCCATGACCGCCTCCACCACAGGGCGACCCACATTGCCCACGGCGTGCGCCGCGAGACCTTCGGCGCGCAGGATCTGCTCCAGCATCTGCACGGTGGTCGTCTTGCCGTTGGTACCGGTGACGACCAGCCACGGTGCAGGGTCCGAGCCGCGCAGTCTCCAGGCGAGCTCGACCTCGCTCCACACCGGCACGCCCTGCTCGCCTGCCGCCACGACGAGCGGAGCGGTGGGCCGCCAGCCGGGCGACACGATGACGACGTCCGCACCCGCGGGCAGCTGTGCGGCACATCCGGGGCCCAGTCGCATCTCGACGCCGAGGTCCTGAAGCAGATTGGCCTTCTCCTGCTGATCCTCACGCATGGCTTCGTCGACGACCACCACGGTGGCGCCGAGGTGCTGCAGGGTGTCCGCCGCGGCGAACCCGCTGACGCCGAAGCCAGCCACCACGGCAGTGACACCGTCCCAGGACGACGCGCGCCCCAGCGCGTCCAGCCCGCTGTGGGTCACGTTCGACGGGTCATATGCCGGAGACCCACTCGTAGTAGAAGATGCCGAGCCCCGTGGCGACCGCGAGGCCGCTGATGATCCAGAACCGCACCACGATCGTGATCTCGGCCCACCCGAGCAGCTCGAAGTGATGTTGCAGAGGTGCCATGCGGAAGATGCGTTTGCCCCCGGTCAGCTTGAAGAACCCGACCTGCAGGATCACCGACGCGGTGATGGCGACGAACAGGCCGCCCAGCACGACGAGCAGCAGCTCGGTGCGGGTCATCAGAGCCAGCCCTGCCATGGCGCCGCCGAGGGACAGCGAGCCGGTGTCACCCATGAAGATCTTGGCTGGCGACGCGTTCCACCACAGGAACCCGAAGCAGGCTCCGGTCAGAGCCGAGGCGACGACCGCGAGGTCGAGCGGGTCACGGACCTCGTAGCACTTGGGGCCCGGATAGAACGAGCAGTTCTGATTGCTCTGCCAGATGTTGATGAAGACGAAGGCGCCGAAGACCATGACCGACGCGCCGGTGGCGAGTCCGTCGAGCCCGTCTGTGAGGTTCACGCCGTTGCTGGCGCCAGCCACCATCAGCAACACCCAGATCACGATGGCGAACGCCGGCAGGGCTGTGCCCGGAATGTCGCGGGTGAACGAGATCGAGTTGGTGATCACGGTGATGCCTGTGTCGTCCTCGAGGCGGATGGCCGCGATGGCGAACACCAGACCGATGACCACCTGACCGATGAACTTGGCCTTGCTGCGCAGCCCGAGGTTGCGTTGCTTGCGGATCTTGATGAAGTCGTCGAGGAAACCGATCGCTCCCAGCCCCACGAACAAGAACAGCAGCAGCAGCGCCGATGCACTCGGGACGAATCCGGTGGCGAGCTTGGCCAGCAGATAGCCCGTGACGACCGAAAGGATGATGACCAGACCACCCATGGTGGGGGTGCCACGCTTGGTGTGGTGCGCCGTGGGGCCGTCGTCGCGGATCAGCTGGCCGTAGCCCTTGGCGACCAGAAAGCGGATGGCCAGGCGTGTTCCGAGCAGGGTCCCGAGCAACGAGAACCCGCCAGCAAACAGGATCGCCTTCATGCGATGCGCATCCCTTCCATCAGCGGCCCAGCAGCCCGTCGGCCACCCGCTCTAGCCGACATCCTCTGGATGCTTTCACAAGGACGACGTCGTCCGCAGTCAGCCACGCGGATAGTGTGCCAATCGCCACATCGACGTCCGCGACGATCTCGGCAATCTCGCCAGAACCCTCGGCGATGGCGGCGGCGCCTGATCCGACGACCACCACCCGGTCGTATCCGAGATCCCGCGCGAGGCGACCGATGGTGCGGTGGGCCGACTCGGACAGGTCGCCGAGCTCGAGCATCTCCCCCAGCACCGCGACCTTGCGCCGGTGTGGCAGCGCCGCGACGGCGTGCAACGCGGCGGCCATCGACTCAGGGTTCGCGTTGTAGGCGTCGTTGACCACGAGCAGTCCGTCGTCCCGGACGCTGCGAGCCATCCGCATGGGCGATTCTGGCGCCGCCGAGGACAACCTCGTGGCGATGTCGGCCAGGTCCAGCCCCGCAGCCACCGCCGCGGCTGCGGCTGCGGCTGCGTTGATGGCGTGATGGGCGCCCACCCGCGGCACATGGACGTCACAGCTGCGCCCCGCGTGCTCCAGAGTGAAATGGGGTTCCCCCGAGCCGTCCACCTGGACCGGACCGAGACGCACGTCTCCTGCGTCTCCGAAAGTCAAGATCTCGGCCGTGGTCCGGGACCGCATGGCCAGGACGCGTGGATCGTCGGCGTTGAGGACCGCAGTGCCATCTGCGGTCAGGCTCTCCACCAGCTCACCCTTCGCGATCGCGATCGCATCCGGCGAGCCGAACTCACCGATGTGCGCCGTGCCCACGTTGAGCACGACCGCCACCGATGGCGGAGCGATACGGCACAACAGCTCGATGTGACCCACTCCGCGGGCGCCCATCTCGGCCACGACGTAGTGAGTGTCCTCGTCGAGGCGCAGCACCGTGAGCGGCACGCCGAGCTCGTTGTTGAACGACCCCACGGGGGCGACCGTGGGTGCGGCCCCGGCCAGGACGTGTGCGAGCAGGTCCTTGACGCTGGTCTTGCCCTGCGAGCCGGTGATCGCGACCACCGTGGCCGTGGACGCATCCAGCTGATGGCGAGCCAGGCGACCCAAGGCGATGGTCACGTCATCGACCACGATGCAGGGACCGCCGACCACCCGAGAGCCCAAGGTGCCGACCCCGCCGAGCGCGAGAACCGACGGCGCGTAGTCGTGTCCGTCCACATGTTCTCCCGCTATCGCAGCGAACAGCGTGTGGGGGCCAGCCGCGCGAGAGTCGATCACGACGTGTCGGACGCGTGCGCTTCCGGCGTCGCCGTGCAGGGCTCCCCCGACCACCTTGGCGATCTCGGCCAGTGACATCGCGATCACGGGGTGCCACCCATCAGCTCGACCATGACCGCATGGTCGTCGAAGGGCTGCACGACGCCGGCGATCTCCTGGCCGCGTTCGTGGCCCTTGCCGGCCACCACGACCG
>NZ_JBAVCB010000233.1:0-1952 GCF_049586495.1 Aeromicrobium sp.
GTTCGGCACGGCTGGGCTGCGCGGCGCGCTGGGAGCCGGGCCACAACGCATGAATCGCGTCATGGTGGCCCAGGCCGCCGCCGGCCTCGGCGCCTATCTGCTCGAGCACCACGTCGATGAGGGAGCAGTACGGCCCAGCGTCGTGGTGGGCTACGACGCCCGGCACAACTCTGATGTCTTCGCCCGCGACACCGCCGAGATCATGCACGGCATGGGCGTGGACGCCCATCTGCTGCCCACCCACCTGCCGACCCCGGTGCTGGCCTTCGCGATCCGTCACCTCGGCTGCAGTGCTGGCGTGATGGTCACGGCATCGCACAACCCGCCCGAGGACAACGGCTACAAGGTGTACCTGGCTGATTCCAGCCAGATCGTGCCACCAGCCGACGCCGAGATCTCTGCCGCGATCGACGCCACCGGTCGCGTCGACGAGATGCCGCGGTCGTCAGAGTTCGTGACGCTCGATGACGACGTCGCCGACGCCTACGTGACCGCAGCGGCAGCCATCGCCGAAGACGGCCCACGCGATGTCGTGGCGGTCTACACCCCGATGCACGGGGTGGGCCGCGACACCTTGGTGGAGGTGGTCGCCCGCGCCGGATTCCCGGCGCTGCACACCGTGGCTGAGCAGGGCGATCCAGATCCGGACTTCCCCACCGTGGCGTTCCCGAATCCTGAGGAGCCCGGGGCCATGGACCTGGCCCTGAAGCTGGCCTCCCACGTCACCGCAGACATCATCGTCGCCAACGACCCCGATGCCGACCGGTGCGCCGTGGGGGTCCGGGATGGCGAGTCGTACCGCATGCTCACGGGCGATCAGGTGGGTGCATTGCTGGGTGATGCCTGGTTGCGGCGCGGGGCCACCGGCAGCTACGCCGCCTCCATCGTGTCGTCCGACCTGCTCGGACGCCAAGCTGCCGCTCACGGCCAGCCGTGGCAGCAGACGCTCACCGGCTTCAAGTGGATCGGCAAGATCCCCGATCTGGCGTTCGGCTACGAGGAGGCGCTCGGGTACTGCGTCTCTCCCCACATCGCCCGCGACAAGGACGGCGTCACCGCGATCCTCGCGGTGCTCGAGCTGGCGGCAGACCTCAAGGCTGAGGGCGGGCGCACCCTCATCGACCGGCTCGAGGACATCTACCGCGAGCACGGCCTGCACGCCACGGGCCAGCTGTCGGTGCGAGTCGACGATCTGTCGATCATCAGCCGGGCGATGGCGACACTTCGCACGTCTCCACCGGTCGAGCTCGGCGGACTGGCGGTCACCTCGGTTGACGACCTGAAGCTGGGATACCGCGGTCTACCCCCGACCGACGGCATCCGACTGGCGCTCGATGGCAACACCCGCATCATCTGCCGGCCGTCAGGCACCGAACCGAAACTCAAGTGCTACATCGAAGTCGTGCGCGAGGTGACCGATTCGATGAACCTGGCGCGCGACGATGCCACCGCGAAACTCGAAGCCATCAAGACCGATCTGGCCCTCGCACTCGGTCTCTGAGCACACGTACCCCGACACCCGTCTTCTGCGTCAGCCCTTCCACTCGTACGCCGTCTCGCCCGGAGCCACCTTGCCGTCTCCGCGGTAGATCAGGGTCAAGCTGCGACGCCCGTTGCCGACGCCGGTGAGGTGCACCGTGACCCGGCCGTCGCGCACGACCGCAGTCCCCACCGTGCGCTTGCGGTCGATCACGTCGAGGGTTCCGCCGTCGGCCCGGTAGTCACCTCCCGTGACGGTGGCGGAGATCGCGGTGCGGGGCGGGCTCGTCGTGCCGGCGACGGTGATCGTGGTCGGTCCGGCCTCCGGCTCGTCGACGGCGTCGAAGCCGATGATCGCGGGATCGTGGTCGCTCGCGCGGAACGGGCTCGCGTCGTACAGATCGGTGATGTTGTTGCGGTAGCGGCTGTACTCGCGACCAATGGACTCATCAGCGTTGATGTCCCAGATGTCG
>NZ_JBAVCB010000234.1:0-3970 GCF_049586495.1 Aeromicrobium sp.
TCTTCTTCCGGCAGATCAAGGTGCACGGATCGACCATGGGCACGCGCGACGAGCTCGACGCCCTGGCCCGCTTCATGGCCGAGACTGGCACCCGACCACTGGTGGAACGGGTGCTCAGCATGGATCAAGCCGCCGACGGCATTCGCGCCGTCAAGGACGGTGACGTCTTCGGCAAGGTCGTCCTGACGCTCAGCTGAACGCTAGATCCATCAGCTGGTTGTGCTCGGTGACGTGACGGCTGTGCGAGCCGACTGAGGTCGTGGACGATTCGGGACGCGACACACGCAGCAGAGGCAGCCCGCCGAACTCCCCGCTGAGGTTGAGCGCGACGTGCGGCCATGGGCCCTGGTTGGCCGGCTCGTCCTGCACCCAGCGGACCTCGGTGGCGTTGGTGTAGCGGGCCACTTCGGCGTTGAGCTCGTCGACCGGACGCGGATACAGCTGCTCCAGTCGCACGATCGCCGTCGAGGTCGACTCCCGCTTCTTGCGCTCGGCGACCAGCTCCCAGTAGATCTTGCCGGAGCAGATCAGCACCGTCTCCACGGCGTCGGCGTTGGCGGTCTCGTCGCCGATCACCGGGCGGAAGCTTCCGCTGGTGAATTCCTCGGGCGTCGATACGGCCGCCTTGTTGCGAAGCATCGACTTCGGGGTGGCCACGATCAGCGGACGGTGCTCGTCCTCGAACGCCTGACGACGCAGGAGGTGGAAGTACGACGCGGGGGTCGAGGGCTGTGCGACGGTCATGGACCCATCGGCGCACAGGTCGAGGAACCGCTCGAGGCGGGCCGACGAGTGGTCCGGTCCCTGTCCCTCATAGCCGTGCGGCAGGAGCAGGACGACGCCTGACTTCTGCCCCCACTTGGTCTCACCGGCGGAGATGTACTCGTCGATGACCGACTGGGCGCCGTTGACGAAGTCGCCGAACTGGGCCTCCCACATCGTGAGCGCCTCCGGCCGGGCCACCGAGTAGCCGTACTCGAAGCCGAGGGCGGCGTACTCGCTGAGCAGCGAGTCGTAGATGTAGAACGTCGCCTGGTCCTCGCTGACGTTAGCCAGCGGCGTCCACTCCTGGGCGTTCTCGCGGTCGATGATCGTGGCGAAACGGGTGGTGAACGTGCCCCGTCGGCTGTCCTGGCCGGCCAGACGGACAGGTCGGCCCTCGGCCAGCAGCGACCCCATGGCGATGATCTCGCTGGTGCCCCAATCGATCGGGCCAGCGGTGATCGACGCGGCCCGGCGCTGCAGCTGCGGCAACACCTTCGGGTGGACCGTGAAGCCCTCCGGCACGTTGGTGTACGAGTCGCTGATGGCCTTGAGCATCTCGGGCGTGATCGAGGTGACCAGCTCGCCGCTGTGCTCAGGCTTCTCCGGATAGCCGGGGGTGCGCATGTACTCGGGGTCAGCGACGGCTTCCTTGACCTCGACGAAGTTGCGCTCCAGCTGAGCCTGGTAGTCGGTGAGAGCCGCCTCGGCTTCCTCGAGGGTGATGTCGCCTCGACCGACCAGAGCCTCGGTGTACAGCTTGCGTACCGACTTCTTGGCGTTGATCGTGTCGTACATCAGCGGCTGGGTGAAGCTGGGGTCGTCGCCCTCGTTGTGTCCGCGTCGGCGGTAGCAGACCAGATCGATCACGACGTCCTTGTGGAAGGTGCGTCGGTACTCGTAGGCGAGCTGAGCCACCCGGATGCATGCCTCAGGATCGTCTCCGTTGACGTGGAACACAGGTGCCTGGATCATGCGAGCGACATCGGTGCAGTAGGTCGACGAGCGGGACGACGACGGCGCCGTCGTGAAGCCGACCTGGTTGTTGACGATCACGTGGATCGTTCCTCCGGTGCGGTATCCGCGCAACTTGGACAGATTCATGGTCTCGGCCACGACGCCCTGACCGGCGAAGGCCGCGTCGCCGTGCACCAGCACGGGCAGCACGGGGAACTCCTCGCCGCGGTTCAGGCGGTCCTGCTTGGCGCGGGTGATGCCCTCGAGCACCGGGTCCACGACCTCCAGGTGCGACGGGTTGGCCGCGATCGACACCTTGATGGTGTCGCCGTTGTCGGCGGTGAACTTGCCCTCGACGCCCAGGTGGTACTTGACGTCGCCAGACCCCTGGACCGTGCGGGGGTCGATGTTGCCCTCGAACTCCCGGAAGACCTGGCTGGCGCGCTTGCCGGCGATGTTGACCAGAGCGTTGAGCCGCCCACGGTGCGCCATGCCGATGCAGACCTCCTCGAGGTTGTCCGCGGCGGCGCCCTCGCAGATCTCGTCGAGCAACGGGATCGTGGTTTCGCCGCCCTCGAGGCTGAAACGCTTCTGACCGACGAACTTGGTCTGCAGGAAGGTCTCGAAGGCCTCGGCATGGTTGAGCTTTTGCAGGATGCGCAGCTGCTCCTCGCGCGGCGGCTTGGTGTGCGGCCGCTCGATGCGCTCCTGGAACCAGGTGCGTTCCTCGGGCTCTTGGATGTACATGTACTCGACGCTCATCGTGCGGGCGTACGAATCCCGCAGGATGCCGAGGATCTCACGCAGCTTCATGAAGCGTTTGCCGTTGCCGAACGTTCCGGTGGCGAACTCCCGGTCGAGGTCCCACAGCGTGAGGCCGTGCGAAGCGGTGTCGAGATCGGGGTGGATGCGCGGCGTGTGGTCGAGCGGATTGGTGTCGGCCATCAGGTGTCCGCGCACGCGGAAGGCGTTGATCAGCTCGAGGACACGGGCCTGCTTGTGGACCTCGTCGTCGTGACTGACCGCGATGTCCTGGGCCCAGCGGATCGGCTCGTACGGGATCTTCAGGGCGCTGAAGATCTCGTCGTAGAAGTTGTCCTCGCCGAGCAGCATCTGGTGGATCCGCTTGAGGAACTCTCCGGACTGGGCGCCCTGGATGACGCGGTGGTCGTAGGTCGAGGTGAGGGTGACCATCTTCGAGATAGCCATCTGGGCGATCGTGTGTTCCGACGCACCCTGGAACTCCGGCGGGTACTCCATCGAGCCGACGCCGACGATGACGCCCTGACCCGCCATGAGTCGCGGCACGGAGTGATTCGTGCCGATGCCGCCCGGGTTGGTGAGCGACAGCGTGGTGCCCTGGAAGTCGCTGACCTCGAGCTTGCCGTCACGAGCCTTCTTGACCATGGTCTCGTAGGCCGACCAGAACTGGACGAAGTTCATCGTCTCTGCTGCCTTGATCGATGGCACCAGCAGCTGGCGCGTGCCATTGGGCTTCTGCAGGTCGATGGCCAGACCGAAGTTGACGTGCTCTGGCTTGAGCTGGACCGGCTTGCCTTGGTCGTTGGTCTCGTAGCCGGTGTTCATCTCCGGCATCGCGGCGGCGGCCTTGACGACGGCGTAGCCGATCAGGTGCGTGAATGAGACCTTGCCGCCTCGGGCGCGGGTGAGGTGGTTGTTGATGACTGTGCGGTTGTCAAACAGGAGCTTGACGGGCACAGACCGCACGCTGGTGGCGGTGGGCACCTCGAGGCTGGCATCCATGTTCTGCGCGGTTCGGGCGGCTGCGCCCCGCAGGACGACCTTCTCGACCTCGCCGGGCCCGGCCGGTTCGGCGGTGGCCGATTTGGCAGCTGGGGTCTTGGCGGAAGCCTTCGCCGAACCGGTGGTGGATTCGGTCTTCTTGAGCTCAGGGGCGTTCGGAGCCGGGGTGGGGTCAGGCGTCTGCTTCTGCAGAGGTGTCGTGCCTCCGTCCTGGGGGGCGGCAGGCGGCGCGGGCGACTCGACATGATCCGGGCCGGCGGCCTGCGCCTGGGGTTCGTGAGTTTCGGGCGCCGGGGTCGTGCCATTGGTCGGCGGCCGGTCTGCCGAAGCGCCGGGCGTGCCGCCCTTGGCGAAGAAGTCGGCCCAGGCGGCGTCCACCGACTTCGGGTCCTCGGTGTAACGGTCGTACATCTCCTCGACCAGCCACTGGTTGGTTCCGAAGTCTGGGCTGGGGGTGTCCTGCGAGGTCTCGGCCACGGCCTCGATC
>NZ_JBAVCB010000235.1:0-11145 GCF_049586495.1 Aeromicrobium sp.
GCCCTCGACCGTGCGGAATGGCGTTGCGGCAGGTCAGCCGCAACCCGGCCGGATCTTCACCCAGCAGGGCGAACACGCCGCGCATCGCTTGCACCACCAGGTGGGATTCGTCGAGCGCCACGGACCCTGCGCCCTGACCGATGACGTCGATCGACACGCCGTCGTCGGTGACCTCGGCGGTGATCTCGTCATGCAGGGTGAGCGCCAGTCCGAGCGCATCGAAGCCGGGGCCGATGTTGGCGCTGGACGCTGGAACCCGAACCGTGACCGGTCCGGCGGTGAAGCTCATGCGAGGCCGGCAGCCGAAGCCGCGGCGTGCACATCGACGTCGATGACCGAGTCGACCAGCGACTCGAATCCGCTCAACGCGGTCTCGGTGTCCTTGAGTCCGTGTCCCGTGACGGTCACGGTGATGCGCAGGCCCTTCTCCACCTCGCCAGTTGCGGCTGCGGCGAGCAGTCCAGCGACCCCTGCGGCTGAGGCAGGCTCGACGAAGGTGCCCTCGCGACTGGCGATCTCACGCTGCGCTGAAAGGATCTGAGCATCGCTGACGGCTCCGATACGACCGCCGGAGTCGTCGCGGGCCTGCTCGGCCAGCGTCCACGACGCGGGGTTGCCGATGCGGATGGCGGTGGCGACCGTCTCGGGGTGCTCGACCGGTGAGCCGTGAACCAACGGCGCAGCGCCCTCGGCCTGGAAACCCCAGAGGGCAGGTGTTCGAGTGGCGGGGCCGTCCTGGTGGTACTCCGTGAAGCCCATCCAGTAGGCCGAGATGTTGCCGGCGTTGCCGACCGGAAGCACGTGCAGATCCGGCGCGTCTCCCATCTGGTCGACGATCTCGAACGCCGCCGTCTTCTGACCTTGAAGTCGCATCGGGTTGACCGAGTTGACCAAGGCGACCGGGAACTCCTTGGCGAGCGCCCGCGAGATGTTCAGGCAGTCGTCGAAGTTGCCACGCACCTGAATGACCTCGGCACCGTGCATGACGGCCTGGGCCATCTTGCCGGCGGCGATGCGGCCGTGCGGAACCAGCACGATCGGAGTGAGTCCGGCGCGGGCGGCATACGCAGTCATGGATGCTGAGGTGTTGCCGGTGGACGCGCACACGACGGCCTTGGCGCCCTCGTCGACCGCCGCGGAGATCGCGGCCGTCATGCCTCGGTCCTTGAACGAACCCGTGGGGTTGTCCCCCTCGACCTTCAGCCACACGTCGCCGTGCACCATGGTGGACAGCCACGGCGAGTGAATCAGCGGAGTGCCACCCTCCCCGAGAGTGATGACGTTCTGGATGTCCGGGAGGCGGTCGCGGTACTCCAGGATCACGCCGCGCCAAAGACTAGCCATGATCAACGACCTCCGTCGTGGCCATCAGACGCCTCCCTCGACGCGCATGACTGAGCTGACGTCGCGCACCATCTCCAGATTTCGCAACGAGGCGACCGTCGCGGCCAGCGCTGCATCGTCAGCCTCGTGCGTCACGATGACCAGCTGCGCATCGGATCCGCTGCCCTCCTGGCGCACCGTGCGGATCGAGACGTCGAACTCGGCGAATTGATTGGCCACCTGCGCCAGCACTCCGGCGCGGTCATCGACATCGATCGAGACGTGATACCTCGTCCGGGCTCGGCCCATGTCGAGCACCTCGAGCCTCGCGTGAGTGGACTCGCCGGGCCCGTAGACGCCACTGCGCCGGTTGCGCGCCACCGACACCACGTCGCCCAGTACCGCGCTGGCGGTGGGCGATCCTCCAGCACCGGGACCGTAGAACATCAGCTCGCCGGCAGACTCGCTCTCGACGAACACTGCGTTGTAGGCACCGCGCACGCTCGCCAGCGGGTGGTCACGGCTGATCATGGCCGGATGCACCCGTGCTGAGACCGCGGGGCCGTCCGGGGTCTCGCGCTTCTCGCAGATCGCCAGCAGCTTGACGACGCAGCTCATGTCGGCGGCCGAGCGCACGTCTGCGGCAGTGACGTCACTGATGCCCTCGCGGTGCACGTCCGCGATGGTGACACGGGTGTGGAAGGCCAGTTCGGCGAGAATCGCAGCCTTGGCCGCGGCGTCGAAACCCTCGATGTCGGCGGTCGGGTCGGCCTCGGCGAAGCCGAGTCGCTGCGCCTCGTCGAGCGCCTCGCTGAACCCCTGCCCGGTGGTGGTCATGGCGTCAAGGATGAAGTTGGTGGTGCCGTTGACGATGCCAAGCACGCGCTGCACCGAGTCGCCGGCCAATGACTCGCGCAACGGACGCACGATCGGGATGGCTCCCGCGACGGCAGCTTCGAAGTACAGGTCGCGCTCGGCCTTCTCGGCGGCCTCGTACAAGGTGGCGCCGTCCTCGGCGAGCAGCGCCTTGTTGGCGGTCACGACGGAGGCACCGTGCTCGAGCGCCGAGAGGATCAGCGCACGGGCTGGGTCGATACCGCCGATGACCTCGATCACGACGTCGATGTCTCCGCGCGCCACGAGACCTGCGGCGTCTGTGGTGAACAGCTGGGAGGGTACGTCCAGGTCGCGCTCGCGGCCGAGTCGGCGAACAGCGATGCCAGCCAGCTCGATCGGCGCGCCCACCCGCTGGCTCAGCTCATCGGCATCGCGGGTGAGCAGTCGCGCCACCTGCGTGCCGACGACCCCGCAGCCCAGCAGGGCAATGCGGAGGGGACGGCCGGATTCCCACGACGAGGCAGACACGTGGCAAGGGTATCGGCCTCCCGCGCCGGGCCGACGGCCGTCTGGGATCCTGAGATGTGGCCAGCCTCGACTCTCCTGATCCTCGGGCGTCGTTCCGTGCGGGGTTGCTCGTCGGGCTACCATTTGCCGTCGCCGGCGGACTGCTCTCGTTGTCCTTTGGCGTGATCGCTCGCGACGCTGGTTTCAGTGCCGTCGCTGCCATCACGATGTCCCTGATCGTGTTCGCCGGGTCAGCCCAGTTCGCCTCCGTCGCGATCCTTGCGGCGGGCGGCAATCCGGCCGCTGCGGTTGCGGCTGCTTCGCTGATGAACTCACGCTTCCTGCCCATGGGCGCCGCACTCGCACCGTCGCTGCCCGGTGGG
The DNA here is from genome assembly GCF_049586495.1 of Aeromicrobium sp. Taxonomy (GTDB): domain Bacteria; phylum Actinomycetota; class Actinomycetes; order Propionibacteriales; family Nocardioidaceae; genus Aeromicrobium. The sequence goes on from NZ_JBAVCB010000235.1 coordinate 3,051, forward strand.
CGCTGGAAGCGCGCCGCGCAAGGGCAAGCCGTCGTCGACTCGTCGTGGGCGATCTCGATTAGGCCCGATGGTTCGTTCGACCGGTGGAAGCTGTTCGGCACGACGGCTCCGCAGTTCCTCACCTGGCAGCTTGGCACGATCGCCGGCGCCTTCGGCGGCGATCTGATCGGCGATGTCGACCGGTGGGGTCTTGACGCGATCTATCCCGCTTTCTTCGTCGCCATCTTGCTTCCCGAGCTCCGTGACCGCGACCGGATCGGGGTGGCGCTCGCCGGCGCAGCCATCGCCTTGGCCCTCGTCTCGTTCACTCCACCGGGCGTTCCCGTGCTCGTGGCCAGTGTCGCCGCCCTCTGGGGACTGCGGCGAAGGGCGATTCCGTGAGCGCGACCATCTGGTGGACCATCATTGGCGTCGCGATCACGACGGCCGCCATCAAGGCGTTCGGACCGGTGGTGCTCGGCGGTCGTCCGCTGCCGCCCCGGTTCGCGGGTGTGGTCATCTTGACGGCCCCCGCCGTGCTCGCCGCGCTCGTGGCGACGGCGGTGTTCGCCGACGGCGACCAGCTGGCGGTGGGCGCCTCTACCGTCGGCGTCGGCGCTGCAGCGATCGTGTCGTGGCGCAAGGGCTCGGTGTTGCTTGCAGTACTCGTCGCCGCCACCGTCACGGCCCTCCTCCGCGCTGTGAGCTGACACCGATGCGGCGCAGCGGCACGAATGCCGCCACGGTCACCGCAGTAGCCCCCGTCATCACCAGCACGTAGCCAAGCAAGGGGGTGGTCACCAGCAGTCCCGCGAAGACCACGCTGCCGACCGCGAGCATCATGGACTCCGCGGTCTGGGTGTTCAGCTGCATGACAGCGCTGTTGACACCTTGCTCGTGAGGTTCTGACAGTTCGATGACCAGGACCGACAGTGTCGACAGCGCCATGCCCATCCCAAAACCACCCACGGCCCAGCCGACGACGACCAGCGCCAGCGGTACGCCATCGACCAAGGACCCGACCGAGGCCAACGTTCCCACGACGATGCATGCGCTCCCCAGAGACACCCGGGTCACGCGATCCGCGAGCGCTTCGACGTTCGCAGCGCTCCACGCACCCGCGAACCACGTGAAGGCCGCCCCGGTGATGCAGGCACCCGCGGCAGCGACCCCCAGACCGCGGTGCTCGACGAGCGACAGCGGGAGATATGCCTCCGCTCCGGTGAAACCCGCCGCGAGCAGCCCGCGGGTGGCCAAGACGCTCGGGAGACCGCGCCCTCCGCTCCACGTCCGCGCTGGCAGGAGCCGTCGAGCGGACAACCCGATGGCCCCCACGGCCAAGACCAGCAGCGCGGGCCACCAGGCAACATCACGCTGGCCTGCCACGGTCAGCGCCAGCACGCCGAGGGCAAGAACCGTCGCCGTGCCGGTGGCGGCCCGGACCCGACCACCGCTGCCAGAACCGGCTGCCCGCAACGACGGCACCAGCGCGACGAGGCAGACGAGGGCGACCCCGGGAACCGACAAGAAGACCCACCGCCAGCCGAGATGCTCGGCGACCGAACCAGCGACCACGGGGCCCACGAGCGCAGGCAGCGTCCACGCGCTGGTGAGCACCGCGAAGGCCCGCGGTCGCAGATGGTCAGGGAACACCTGCCCGATCACGACGTACAGCGCGACCCCCGCCATTCCCTGGCCGGCGCCCTGGATGCCGCGGCCGAGCAGGAAGGCTGGCATGGAGGGAGCCACACCAGCCACCAGCAGACCACCGCTGAAGACGACGACCCCAACGACCATGGGACGTAGTGGTCCGGCCGCGTCACACCATGCCCCTGCGAAGGTCAGGCTGACGACCGAGACAGCCATGGGTGCGGCGAACGAGACGGCGTACCAGGACAGCCCGTCGAGATCTCTCACGACCACCGGCATCGCGGTCAGCACCGCCAACGACTCAAAGGCGAACAGGAACGCCAGAGCGAAGATTCCGACGGTCGTCGTGCCGAGCCGGCCGGTCCAGATGGAGTCGCGTGTCGTGGTCACCAGCACGACCCAACAACCTCAACTAAAGTTGAGGTCAACCACGACTCGTTGTTAAGGTTGTCGCGATGCTTCACTCCACCGACCTGCTGACCCCCGGCGAGGCAGCGGCACGTACGGGTGCTCGGATCTCGGCGCTCCATTTCTACGAGCGCGAGGGGTTGATCGAGAGCACCCGGACGGACGGCAATCAGCGCCGCTACCGGCGCGAAGTGCTGCGCCGGGTGGCATTCATCCGGGTGTCACAGCGCGTGGGGATCTCACTCAAGGACATCCGAGAGTCACTCGCGACCCTTCCGGACGACCGGGTGCCGACCAAGGCGGACTGGACCCGGTTGTCGCGCCGGTGGCGGTCCGACCTCGACGGACGAATCGCCCAGCTGGAGCGGTTGCGCGACGATCTCGACGGGTGCATCGGCTGCGGCTGCCTCTCGCTCAAGAACTGCACGCTGTACAACCCGGACGACACCCTCGCCCATCAGGGACCAGGCCCGCACCGGCTGCGAACGGACCGATGACCACACTGTCGATCGACGACTGGGCCGATCACGTCTGGTACGTCTCCTACGGCTCCAACATGTGGGCGACGCGGCTGGCTTGCTATCTGGAAGGCGGCACTCCTCCAGGCGGCGACCGCGCCAATCCGGGAGCTCGCGACCAGACGCCACCGGTCCGATCCACTGCGATCGACCTGCCCGGCACGCTGTACTTCGCCGGGAGGTCAGCGCAGTGGGGCGGCGGTGTGGCGTTCTACGACCACCTGTCGGCGGGCTTCACCGCTGCGCGGGCCTATCTGGTGACCGCACAGCAGTTCGCCGACGTCGCCGCTCAGGAGATGCGCCGCGAGCCGGTCGACAGGGACCCGCTGGCCGACGTGGTCCTCTCCCCCCTTCCGGACGGGCGGCACCGCGCCGGGCCGGGCGTCTACGAGACGTTGGTGGACGTGGGCTCGCTGGACGGCCGGCCGCTCCTGACCTTCACCGCTCCGCACTCGGCCCACGAGACCGAGCACACCGATCCATCAGACGCCTACCTCGCCGCCATGGCTGCCGGTCTGCAGGAGTCGCGTGACTGGACCGATGCGCAGATCGACGACTACCTGACGACCCGAGCCCCCGACGTCAGCCGAGGTCGAGGGCGAGGAGATCGTCCTCAGTCTCGCGGCGCACGATGACGCGAGCCTCCCCGTTGCGCACAGCAATGACAGCCGCGCGGGGCACGTGGTTGTAGTTGCTGGCCAGAGAGCGGCAGTACGCACCGGTGCCCGGCACGGCCAGCAGGTCGCCGGGTCGCACGTCATGCGGCAAGAATTCGTCCTTGACGACGATGTCGCCGGATTCGCAGTGCTTGCCCACCACGCGGCTCAGCACGGGCTGCGCGTCCGACGGTCGCGAGGCCAGGGTGCACGAGTAGTCGGCTCCGTACAGCGCGGGACGGATGTTGTCGCTCATGCCGCCGTCGACCGAGACGTAGCGACGCGATGCGCCACCGTCGAGACCAACGGACTTCGTGGTGCCCACCTCGTACAGCGTGAAGGTGGAGGGGCCAGCGATGGCGCGGCCCGGTTCGATCGACAGCTGTGGCACCTCGATGCCCATGGCCGCGCACTCGTCGTCGACGATCTAGAGCATGCCGCTGGCCAGGTCGGCAGGCGTGGAGGGATCGTCCTGCGTGGTGTAGGCGATGCCGAAGCCGCCGCCGAGATCGAACTCCGGCGGCGTGACGCCGAGCTCGGCCACGATCTGGGCGTGCAGGCGGAGCACCCGACGCGCTGCCACCTCGAACCCGTCCGTGACGAAGATCTGCGAGCCGATGTGCGAATGCAACCCCAACAGCTCTAGGCCCGGAGCACCAAGCACCCGCCGCACCGCGTCGAGCGCGGCGCCGTCGGCGATCGAGAAGCCGAACTTCTGATCCTCGTGCGAGGTGGAGATGTACTCGTGAGTGTGCGCCTCGACGCCTGCAGTGACCCGGACCATCACCTGTGCCGTCACACCGAGCTCGGCAGTGATGGCGGACAGGCGATCGATCTCCTCGCCCGAGTCGACGATGATGCGTCCCACTCCGACCTCGACGGCACGACGCAGCTCTGCGAGGGACTTGTTGTTGCCGTGCAGACCAATGTGCTCGGGCGGAAATTCCGCGCGCAGCGCCACAGCGAGCTCGCCGCCGGTGCAGACATCGAGCCGCAGGCCCTCCTCGGCCACCCAGCGCGCGGTGGCGACACACAGAAACGCCTTGCCGGCGTAGTAGACGTCGGCGTCAGGGAAGGCGTCGCGGAACGCGCGAGCGCGAGCGCGGAAGTCGTCCTCGTCGACGACGTAGGTGGGGGTGCCGAACTCGGCCGCGAGGTCGGTGACCGACTCCCCCGCCACGGTCAGCACACCATCGACCTTGGACACGTTCTGCGACCACAGGTGATCGACCAGCTGGTTGGAGTCCTCCGGCGTCTTGAGCCAGGCGGGACCGCGGTCGCCAGCCTGGCCGTGCAGGGCTCCTGCTTCGTGAGACCTCATGTCACATCCGTTCTGGGGCAGAGACACCCAGCAGCGCGAGGCCGTTGGCAATCACCTGCCGGGTGGCCGCCACCAGCACCAAGCGGGCCCGGTGCAGATCGGTCGGGTCCTCGTCCCCCTTGGGCAGCACGTGGCAGACGTCGTAGAACTTGTGGAAGGCCGACGCGGTGTCCTCGAGATCGCGCGCGACGCGGTGCGGCTCGCGCAGCTCCGCGGCTCGCGAGACGACCCGTGGGAACTCGGCCAGTGCACGCAGCAGGTCGCCCTCCTGTGCCGCCGACAGCTCGGCGGGGTCGTAGTGGTCTGCATCGACAACGATGCCCAGATCGACAGCATTGCGCAGGATTGACGACAACCGGGCGTGGGCGTACTGCACGTAGAACACCGGGTTGTCGCTGGTCTGCTTCGACCAGAGATCGAGGTCGAGGTCGATCGACGTGTCGGTGGAGTAGCGGGCCAAGGCGTAGCGGGCCGCGTCGACACCGATCGCCTCGACGAGATCCTCCAGGGTGATGACGGTGCCCGCCCGCTTGCTCATGCGCAGCGGCTCACCGTCGCGCACCAGGTTGACCAGCTGACCGATCAGCAGCTCGAGGTTGACCTTGGGGGTGTCGCCGAAGGCAGCGCACATCGCCATCATGCGAGAGACGTAGCCGTGATGATCGGCGCCGAGCATGATCAGACAGCGGTCGAACCCGCGCTCGCGCTTGTCCAGGTAGTAGGCGAGGTCGCCGGAGATGTAGGCCGGCTGACCGTCGGTCTTGATGACGACTCGATCCTTGTCGTCACCGAAGTCCGACGTGCGGAGCCACCGGGCGCCGTCGTTCTCGTACATCATGCCGAGCTCGTCGAGACGAGCGATCGCGCGACCGACGGCACCGGACTCGTGCAGGTCGTTCTCGTGGAAGAAGACGTCGAAATCGACGCCGAAGTCGTGCAGGCTCTGCTTGATCTCGGCGAACATCAGATCGGTGCCGCGCTCGCGGAAGGTCTCGAGGGCCTCGCCGTCGGGCAGCACGGCTGCACCGGGAACCTCGGCGACGATGGTGGCGGCGATGTCGTGGATGTACTGACCGCCGTAGCCGTCCTTGGGGGCCTCCTCGCCGCGCGCAGCGGCAAGCAGCGATCTGGCGAAGCGGTCGATTTGCACGCCGTGGTCGTTGAAGTAGTACTCGCGGGTCACGTCGGCGCCGACCGCGCTGAGAATGCGGCCCAGTGAGTCACCCACGGCGGCCCACCGCACACCGCCGATGTGGATCGGACCAGTGGGATTGGCGCTGACGAACTCCAGGTTCACCCGCTGACCTGTGTAGACGTCGCTGGTGCCGTACCCGGCGCCTGCCGCGACGACGTGACCGGCCAGAGCGCCCTGCGCGCCAGCGGCCACGCGGATGTTCAAAAATCCTGGACCCGCGATCTTCGCACTGGCGACACCGTCGGCCGAAGCGAGCCGATCGGCCAGCAGCTGAGCGAACTCCCGCGGATTCACACCCGCCTTCTTGGCCAGCTGGAGCGCGATGTTGGTGGCGTAGTCGCCGTGCTCCTTGACCTTGGGCCGCTCGACCACAACAGTCGACGGAACGCTGTCGGGGAGCGTGACCGATCCCGCGTCGACGAGCGCGGTGAGGGCGTCGACGATCGCTGCGGAGAGCTGTTCGGGGGTCACCTGACCAGCGTATCGGTGTTGCTGGACGGGGAACGACCCACAGGGTCGCGCCAACCTCGGGTCGACTCGGCGAGCCGAGGGGCGCGGGCCGAGCGGACACTCGGCACCCCTGTGGGTCGGGTGGCTGCTGATATTCACCAGCCAGTCCGGAATCGGACGTCCGGCTAGCGGACAGCCACCTCACATGTCCAAGAGCTACTCATTCTTGGGACCACCTCCTCTCCGTGTGCTGCAACGGTACGTCGCGCACGAGGCTCGCTCAAGAGTTGTCGCGCGCGGTTCTGACTTCGATGGCACGGTGCAGCTCGTCGACCAGTTCGTCGGGGTCGAAGGGCTTGACCAGAAAGCAGTCGACACCTGCCTCGGTGGCCCGTTGGATGTCGGCCGGGTGATTTTGCGTCGTGACCATGACGACGGCGATGTTCGCTGTGCGCGGATCGTTGCGAAGCGACGTCACGGTCGAGATGCCGTCCATCCGCGGCATCATCACGTCAATCGTGATGGCATCGGGCAACACGCTGTCAGCAGCCAGTTGTTCAAGGCAGGCCACGCCGTCGACAGCCTCCTCGACCGTGAATCCAGCCAGCTCCAGATTGGTCTTGATCAACAGACGGATCGAGGGCGTGTCGTCGACCACGAGCACTCTGGGCATGGGCCTCACCGTAGTGCGCGTGCGGTAGGCTCACACGGCAGTTGGTCAGATTGGCACCGGGTGTTTCGGTGCCACTAGGGCCCCCGTAGCTCAGGGGATAGAGCACCGCCCTCCGGAGGCGGGGGCGCAGGTTCGAATCCTGCCGGGGGCACCACTGATCTGCCCAGTGTGGTCCGGACCGTAGCGCCGAACCTCGCATCGTGAGTCCGTGGTGCTCGGGCGCGGTTCTCCTTGGCAAGTGATTCAACGTGCGGCCTCGTGGCCTATCCTGAGCACTCAATCCGCGGCTGGTTTCCCATGCGATGGGAGGTGTGGGCAGTGCCACGAACGCCAGACGTCCACTACGCCAAGGGCTCGCGCGGACATCTTGGGTTCTGGGCGATGGGCGACGGGCCACCCATCATCGGGTGGCCGGGCGGGATGATTTCGGCCCGCTCCGTGTTCGATGAGCCCCGCTGTGCGCACATGGAGCGCCAGATCGCCACCTTCGCGACGATGATCTGCATGGACCGGCAAGGACTTGGCTACTCTGACCCACTTGCGCCGGGCGAGGGGCCGACCCTGGAGCGTCAGGGTGAGGACCTGCTCGCCGTGATGGACTCCCTCGGCGCCGCCTCGGCTGCTGTGTGGGCGAACGCGTGGGACGCGCAGGCGCTCATGCTCCTCGCGGCGGCCCACCCAGAGCGGGTCAGCAAGCTCATCATCACCTCGTCCACCCCTTGCCCCGTGAGCAGTCCAGACTGGGCCCATGGGGTCCCGGACGACGTTCTAGCAGCCCTCAAGGCCGAGCTTGACGCACCTGGATCCGGCCACGGCCCCGGTGACCTGAGCCCACTCATGGCTCCCAGCGGGCTCGGGGACCAGTCGATCGCCGAGTGGATCATCGAAGGCGGCCAAGCCGGACCTACGACCGCCGCTGCCTATTTGACCACCACCCTGTCGGCCGACGTCCGCGCAAGCCTCGGCGCCATCGCTGCGCCGACCCTGATCCTCCACAATTTGTTCGACCAGTGGGTGCCCATCGAAGCAGCGCGGTTCATGGCCAAGGAGATTCCCCACGCGCGACTCGTTGAGTACGACTCCGCAGACCACCTCGTCTTCACGACCCATCTGGACGAGAAGCTGTCCGAGATGGAGGCGTTCATCGAACGAGCGGACCAGCCTCGCGTCAACCGTCGCCTGCTCACCGTGCTCTTCACCGATGTCGTCGGCTCGACGGAGCGACTTGCTGCCACGGTGGATGCT
>NZ_JBAVCB010000236.1:0-4026 GCF_049586495.1 Aeromicrobium sp.
AAGACTTTCCCTCGAGCCGAGCGGCGATGTCGTCGGGCAGCGTCACGAGCTCGTAGGTGGACCCGAGCACGAACTCACCGGGGTGCAGCACGAATGCCTCGTCCTGCCCGTTGCCGACCTCGACCTCACGAGTCAGATCGGACTGATCGACCTTGGGGTCGATGTGCGGGTACTTGTGGTTGTCGAACACCCGGAAGAACTTGTCCAGCCGCACGTCGATGCTGGAGGGCTGGATCATGCTGCGGTCCAAGGGGTCGAGGCCGATGCGCTCGGCGTCGATCTCGGCCAGGATGTCACGGTCGGAGAGGAGCACGAAGAGAAATCTACTTCACGCCGGACCGCGAGCGAGTCAGGATGTGAACCTGCCAAAGTCGCTGCGCGGTGGGATGGTGGATGTATTCATTCTCAGGAGGTCCCATGAGCACCGAACCCACCCCGCCTCGACCCCTCAGCGGCACGAGCACCGGACCGCACCCCGTCACCGACTGGACCGATCTCGGGCGTGAGATGTGGGAGTACCTCACCGGTCGCGGCGCCGCTGTCAGCTACGAGCTGGTCGACCTGGAGATCGAAGTGCCGCGCGACACCGGTCCCGACGCCGCCCATGCGACGTGGCGGTTCAACGGAACCATCCGGGTCGCCACGAGCGACGATGAATTCGCCGGCGCTGAAAACCGACAGGCCTGACCGTGACCGTCCTCATCGTCGATCTACGGTTCGAGGTCGACACCCCCGACGGCGAGCACGCCTCGGGCACGGTGCGCTCCGACGGCACCCACATGGTCGTCCAGAGCTCAAATCTTGCCGTGCTCGCCAGCGGACGGTCCGGCAGCGACCTGCAGTCGATCGCACGCGCCGTGGCCAAGCAAGGTCTTGTGGTGACCGTGGCCGACCAGAACGGGCCGGTGATGAGCCTGGGCGCCGTGCGCCGGCGCTTCTGGCACCGCTTCGTGACCCGCTCGAAGTTCGTGAAGGTCGTGAGCTGGCGCGCCGCGGCCAAGCTGAAGGCGATCGCCGTGGCCGGCCGCGGCGAGGGACTCAGCCTGCCTCCACCAACGCCCGTGCCTTTGCACCTGCCGCGTGCCCCATGGAGCCGCCGCCGGGTCACCACGACCCATGATCCGTATGGCGGTGGGCATCCGCGGCTCTATCTGTCCGACACTCGCTCGCCGGCCGATGCGCGCAAGGTCTTGGTGTTTCCGCTCGCACCCGGCATCAACGTGATCGGCAACGGGGAGGGTGTCCATCTCGACCTCGATGGAATTGACTCCCTGCAGGCCGTCGTGGAACGTACCGCCGACGACGAGTACGTGCTGATGGGTCGCGGCACCACCGTCCACACCTACGTCAACGGCCAGGAGCTTCCACGGCAGCGGTTGCGCACTGGTTCGCGGATCGAGATGGGGCCGTGGCGACTCACCTACGTGCGCGACGAGTCCTCTGACCACGGACGTCCTTACGGCGGTCGCATCGGCGGCGAGCTGGGTCGGCAGCGGCCACAGGAGCAGGTCACCTACTACCAGCGCTGACGCGAGACGGGCTGGAAGTCAGGGCGGAATTCTGTCGCCCCCGGCATGGTTGTACCGGGCATGCGAGCCATGACATTCGACCAGTACGGGGACCCCGACGTCCTCTCCCTCACCGAGCAGCCCGACCCGAAGGTCGGCCCCGGGGAGGTCCTCATCGAGGCCCGGGCGGCCAGCGTGAATCCGGTTGACTGGAAGATCGTTTCCGGTGGCCTCGACGGCATGATGGACGTCCGTTTCCCGGCCGTGCCCGGCTGGGACGTCGCGGGTGTGGTGGTGGCGGTCGGACCGGACACCCCCGAATGGTCTGTCGGCGACGAGGTGATGGCCTACGCCCGCAAGGACTACGTGCACGGCGGAACGTTCGCCGAGAAGGTGACCGCTCCGGCCCGCACGGTGGGCCGCAAGCCGGAGTCGCTGTCGTGGGCCGAGGCCGCCTCGGTGCCGCTGGCGGGGCTCACCGCTCTGCAGGTGCTGGACGGATTGGACGTCGACGAGTCCACCACCGTGCTGATCCACGGCGGCGGAGGCGGCGTCGGTTCCTTCGGGATCCAGATCGCGCGCGCCCGTGGCGCCCGCGTCATCGCCACCGCGTCGTCCGGCCAGCACGACCGACTGCGGGCTCTCGGCGCCGAGCCGGTCGAGTACGGCGAAGGCCTGGTCGACGCCGTGCGGGCGCTGGCGTCTGACGGTGTTGACGCGGTGGCCGACTTCGTCGGTGGCGTCGTCGAGCAGACGACAGCCGTGCTCGCCGACGGTGGCCGGCACGCCTCGGTCGCCGACCCGAGTGCCGTCGAGGCCGGTGGCGCCTGGCGCTGGGTCCGCCCAGCTGCCGACGATCTGGAACGACTCGCCGCGCTGGTCGATGCCGGTCACCTGACCGTCGACGTCGAGGAGATCTTCCAGCTCGAGGACGCAGCAGCGGCGTTCGCCCGTAGCCAAGAGGGTCACGTGCACGGCAAGCTTGCCATCTCGATCTCCGAGTAGGCTGACTGCGTCACTCCGGTGGCGCGCCGATGTAGCTCAATGGCAGAGCGCTTGCTTCCCAAGCAAGACACGCGGGTTCGATTCCCGTCATCGGCTCGCAGTAACATCGCAGGTCACGCCGAGGCTGGTACCCCTGTCAGTCGGAACTCCACGCGGTGCAGTCCACGGTGGCACTGACCTGCCTGAACGCCAGCATCGCACGCCATGCTTCCAAGCGCGGGCTGGTTCGATTCCTCGTTGTCCGGTCCGCAACATAGGCGTGCTTTCGCCTAATCCGGATCGTCAGCTTCATCTCGCGCGGAATCTAAGGCGTCGCGGTACGCAACGACGGCCGAAACGCGTCGATGGGTCTCCGGGGCGTCGGCGAGATCAAACTTTCGGAAGATCGACGTGGCGTGCTTTTCGACCGAGGACAGTGACAGGTGCAGCGTCTTGGCAATCACGGGGTTGGACATGCCTTCAGCCATGTGCTCGAGAACAATCAGTTCTCGGGACGTGAGTCGCGCCAGTACACCAGGTGGAGCGACCGGCCGGACGCGACGCCCCATCCGTTCGCGCACCTCGGCGAGCTCGTCTGACAGCGAATCGATGTGTCGCACGACCGGGCCGAAGGCAACAGCCAGTGGGAAAACCGGCGCGCCGAGAAGGAAAAGAACCGTGACGGCCCCTTGCTGTTTGGCGCCTAGGAGGGTTCCCGCGATGACGAGTGCAGCGATGACGCCCAGCCCGCCGATGGGCCATCGCATCGCCGCTCGGTCGACCAGTTCGGCACGCCGATAGCGCACGATGAACGTGATGACGGCGAGCAGGGGAAGCAACATCAATGGCGCAGCCGCGAGGCTCGCGGCGCGCTCCGGTAGAAGCTGAACCACCGGACCGAGCTCTCGCGCGTCATCGAGAATGGCCGGGGTGGGGCCTGAAGCGGCTGCTACCAACGGCCCCGCGGCAGCGAGCGCCGCCGCCGCCGCGATCAGCTTGATCGACGGATGCTCGTTGGGATACACCGCGGCCAGCCAGACGAAGGCGACGAACCCACCCACGAAGAGAAGCTGCGACGCCACATGAGTCCAATCGGCAACCCCGCTGTCGGCCGCAAGCGCATGGCTAGCGCTGAGAAACGCCAAGAGATGTGTGCACCCCACCGCGGCCAGTCCGCCCACCACTAGGGCCGGCGTTCCCAAGCGATAACCGATCAGACCGGCGCCGAGAAAGCAGGTCGGGACGATGAGCATTTCAAGCACGTGCCAATTCTGGCCCGTCGCGCGGTCCTCCACCCTGCGGTCGACCGTAAAGGTCTGCCATTGCGGTCAACCACGTAGTGCTCGCCATGCCCGATTCTTAGCGTCGATGACGTCCACCCCCGAACTGAAAGGACAGTCATGACCACATTCCAACGAGCGGCGCAGGTGCTTCTGGTGATCTTCGGCCTGCTCACGATCGTCTTCTACTCATCGGTCTATACCGCCACGGGCGACGACGCATTTCCTGACGACGCCAATGCCCTCATCGCCAC
>NZ_JBAVCB010000237.1:0-2543 GCF_049586495.1 Aeromicrobium sp.
GGCCCGGTGCCCGTCGATCCACGTGATCCGCAGTCCGCCGAGCGGCTCATCCTGCGCACCCCGCGCCGCGAGGGTGCCGCGCTGTCCTCGGCCCTGCGGCAGGTGGCGGCCGAGCGCAGCGCTGCCAAGCTGCCTGGCCTTCGCATCCAGATCGACCCCACCCGGCTCTGACGGCTGCGGTCCCTAGACTCGCTGGGTGAGACTTGTCTTCGCCGGAACCCCCGAGGTGGCCGTGCCCAGCCTCGAAGCCCTGGTGGCGAGCCGGCACGAGGTGGCGGCTGTCATCACCAGACCCGATGCCGCGGCCGGTCGCGGTCGCAGCCTGCGGCCGTCACCCGTCTCGGTGGCGGCCCGAGCCCACGGCATCGAGGTGCTGGCCCCGCCCTCGCCCGCGGACCCAGCCTTCATGGCTCGGCTGCGCGAGATCGCGCCCGACTGCATCCCGATCGTCGCCTACGGGGCGCTGATTCGCCGCGAGGCGCTCGACATTCCCGCATTCGGCTGGATCAACCTGCACTTCTCGGTGCTGCCCGCGTGGCGCGGAGCCGCCCCGGTGCAGCGCGCCATCATGGCCGGAGACGAGATCACCGGTGCCACCGTCTTCTCGCTGGTCGAGGCGCTCGACGCCGGGCCGGTGCTCGGATCGATCACCGAACGCATCCGCGAGGACGACACGGCAGCGACCCTGCTCGACCGCCTCGCCGACTTCGGCAGCCGCCTGCTGGCCGATGTCGTCGACCACATCGAGGACGGCGACCTCGCACCGGCAGCGCAACCGGACGACAACATCTCGTATGCGCACAAGCTCACCACCGACGACGGCCGGATCGACTGGAACCGACCTGCCTTCGCGATCGACCGACACATCCGGGGCTGCACGCCATCTCCGGGCGCGTGGACGGTCGTGAACGACGATCGCCTCAAGATCGGACCCGCCTCGATCGCCGAGGACGCGACGCTGGAGATCGGCCAGGTGTCGATCGGCAAGCGCGAGGTCCGGGTGGGCACGGCCACGACCGACCTGGTGCTCGGCGAGGTGCAGGCGGTGGGCAAGAAGCGGATGGCCGCAGCCGACTGGGGCCGCGGGCTTGCCGGCGTGTCTCAAGCGACCGTCCGATGACCGACCCCGCCCGGCTGATCGCCTTCCACGCGCTACGCGCTGTGGCCGACCGCGACGCCTTCGTGAACCTCGTGCTCCCCGGCATGCTCGACGAGCACCACGTGGAGGGCCGCGACGCCGCATTCGCCACCGAGCTGGTTCACGGCACGCTGCGCCGCCAGGGCTCCTACGACGCCATCATCGATCGGGTCGCCAGCCAGGGCATCGGCTCGATTGATCCGCCCGTTCTCGATGCCCTGCGCCTCGGCGCGCACCAGCTGCTCAGCATGCGGGTCCCGCCCCACGCTGCCGTCTCCACGACGGTCGACATCGTGCGGCGCGAGGTGGGTCACAAGCCAGTGCACTTCGCCAACGCGCTGCTGCGCAAGATCAGTCACAACGACCTCGACGGGTGGGTCGGCGCGGTCACCGAGGGTCTGGACGAGGACGACGCACGCGCCATCAAGCACTCCCACCCACGGTGGATCGTCGAGGCGTTGCGGGAGGCGCTTGCCGGCCACGCCACCCAGATCGACAAGCTCCTGGCGGCGAACAACGCGCCCCCGAGGGTCACTTTGGTGGCGCGGCCAGGGCTGTGCGATCCGGCCGATCTGCCGGGCACACCCGGTCTGTTGTCGCCCTTCGCGCGCGTCCTTGACGCGGGCGCGCCGGGCGACATCGAGGCGGTGCGTGAAGGCCGGGCCGGTGTGCAGGACGAGGGCTCGCAACTGGTGGCCGTCGTGGCCGCAGACGCTCACGTCGACGGAGCCGACGAGCGGTGGCTCGACCTCTGCGCAGGTCCCGGCGGCAAGGCTGCCTTGTGGGGTGCCATCGCCGGACAGCGCGGCGCGTCGCTCGTGGCCAACGAGGTGCAGCCGCATCGTGCTGACCTGGTTCGCCAAGGCGTGCGCAGGCTCGGCAATGTCGAGGTCACGGTGCACGACGGTCGGGAAGGCCCGTGGGAGTCAGGATCTTTTGACCGCGTGCTGGTCGACGCGCCGTGCACCGGACTGGGCGCCTTGCGTCGTCGTCCGGAGTCTCGCTGGCGTCGCACCTCCGCCGACCTCGACCAGCTGGTGCCGCTGCAGGAGGCTCTGCTGACCCGGGCCCTGGAGCTCGTGCGACCCGGGGGAGTCGTCACGTATGCCACCTGCTCGCCACATCTGCGCGAGACCACCGGCGTGCTCGACGCGGTCCTCACGGACCGGTCGGACGTGTCTGTGGAGAGCTCGCACCAGTGGTGGCCGCACATCGACGCAACCGACGCGATGTTCGCGGCAGTCCTTCGCCGCAGCTGACCCCCGATAGGCTCGGACCCGTGGGTATCCAGATCTCGCCGAGCATGCTGTCCTCGGACTTCGCCAATCTCGAGGCCGAGGCCGCCAGGATCGCTGGCGCCGACTGGTTGCACATGGACGTGATGGACAACCACTTCGTGCCCAAT
>NZ_JBAVCB010000238.1:0-3658 GCF_049586495.1 Aeromicrobium sp.
CCGGACAGCTGTGCGGGGCGGCGGTCGGCCAGATCGGTCGCCTCGACCTCGGCCAGCCAGCGACGGGCGACGTCTCGAGACTGACGGCGTGACGCGCCGGTGCTGCGCGGTCCGAAGGCAACGTTGTCGAGCACGCTCAGATGGGGAAACAGCAACGGTTCTTGAGCGAGCAGCGCCGTGCCGCGTCGGTACGCCGGCTGCCAGTGCTGGTCGTCGTACAAGCTGGCTCCACCGAGGACAGCTTGCCCGGCATCGGGGCGCGCGATGCCAGCGATCGCGGCCAGCAGGGTGGATTTTCCAGCACCGTTCGGACCGATGATGGCGACCGTCTCGCCATCGGCGACGTCAAGGGTCACGTCGACATCGCGGGTGTCGAATCGGGCTGTGGCCTGCAGGCTCATGCAGACACCCGTCCTGGTCGACGAACCAGTCCGATCACCAGCACGGCCACGGCCACGAGCACCAGTGACAGGGCCACGGCGGCGTCGGGATCGGTCTCGCGCTGCAGGTAGATCTCCAGCGGGAGGGTGCGGGTGGTCCCTTGGAGGCTGCCGGCAAAGGTGATGGTGGCCCCGAACTCGCCCAGCGCACGGGCGAACGACAAGATCGCGCCGGAAAGCAGACCCGGGAGCACGAGGGGGAGCGTCACCCGGCGCAGCACCGTGGTGGGCTTGGCGCCCAGGGTCGCGGCCACGACGTCGTACCGCTGCCCGGCCGTGCGCAACGACCCTTCGACGCTCACGACGAGGAAGGGCAAGGCCACGAACGTCTGGGCGATCACGACCGCTGTGGTCGAGAACGCGATCTCCAGGCCGAGCACGTCCAGGGTCTCGCCGAGCAGACCCCGCCGGCCGAAGGTGTAGAGCAGCGCGATGCCGCCGACGACGGGCGGCAGCACGAGCGGCAGCAGCACCAGTGATCGCAGCACGTTCTGGCCGCGGAACGAGCTACGGGCCAGCACCACGGCCATCGGCACACCGAGGAGCACGCACAGCACGGTCGAAGCAGCCGACGTCCGCAGACTGAGCAGCAGCGCCGCCCGCGAGGAGTCCGAGGTGATCAGCGTCAGGAAATCAGCCCAGTTGACCTGGCTGGCGATGGCCACCAGCGGAAGCAGGATGAAGGCTGCACCCAGCGCCGCCGGGACGTAGATCCAGCGAGGCAGGCTCATGGAGGGCCGAACCCGCGTGCTCGCAGAACGGACTGTCCGCTGGTGCCGCTGACGAAGGCGACGAAGGCCGCGGCGAGGTCTGGCCTGGTCGAGCCAGACAGCGCCGCGATCGGGTAGGTGTTCACCGTCTGAGCGCCTTCTGGGAGACCAATGCCCGTGACCGCGTCGCCGGCTGCGCGGACGTCAGTGACATAGACCAGGCCAGCGTCGGCCTCGCCGGTCCTGACCTTGTTGAGCACGTCGGTGACCGACTGCTCCTCGCTCACGGGCGTGATGTCGATGCCTGCGGTCTTCTCGACGGCGAGAGCTGCGCTGCCGCACGGTACCTGTGGCGCGCACAGCACGACCTTGACGGCGGGGTCGTCGAGATCGTCGATCGACGTGATCGCCGCGGGGTTGTCCGGGGGAGTGACGATCTGCAGCACGTTGGTCGCGAACGCGACGGGTTTCCCCTCGATGAGATCGTCGGTGGTCGCCTTGGTCATGTTCTTGACGTCAGCAGCAGCGAACACGTCTGCTGGCGCTCCTTGTTGCAGCTGCGCGACCAGATTGGCTGATCCGTCGAAGTTGAACGCGACGGTGACGCCCGGGTTCGCGGCCTCGAACTCGCTGCCGATCTCGGTGAAGGAATCCTGCAACGACGCAGCCGCGTAGACCGTCAGCGTCTTGGGCGCCATTCCGCACGCGGCCAGAGCAGCGACCAGCAGCCCTGCACCGGCGGTGGCGAACATCTTGCTGACGACCATCACGGGCGCGACTCGATGATGACGTTGGTGGACTTGATGACCGCCGTGGCGATCGAACCAGGTTCCAGACCGAGTTCACGCACGGCTTCGCTGCTCATGAGCGACACCACCCGGAACGGCCCACACTGCATCTCGACCTGCGCCATCACCGTGTCGGCCGTGACTGAGGTGACCAGGCCGACGAACCGGTTGCGCGCCGAGGACGATGCTTCCGGCTGCTCAGAGCCACCGGCCTGCGCCTTGGCGAACTGAGCCAGCTCTCGACCGTCGATGACCATGCGTCCGGCAGAGTCGATGCCCGACGTCAGGGCGCCTGCACCGACCCAACGGCGGAGGGTGTCGCCGCTGACACCCAAGAAGCCGGCTGCTTCGGCAATCCGCAACTGAGTCACAAAAGACAGACTATCGGCTCATAGGCAGCCGTGCAGAGTGATCAGCGATGCATGTGCGTCAAGCAGCGATGTAGTCGATCATGAGTGAAGGAGACGGCAGCCGCACGAGATGGACTTCGGGCGGAGCGTAGGCGTCTGCTGGCATCAGGCCGTGACCCTTGATGCCGTGGTGTCTTCGACACAGCGATCGCAGGTTGCGTCCGGAGGTGGGCCCGTTCTCCTCGAACGGAACCTCGTGGTCGAGATCGCAGTCGAGGGCTCGACGCTGGCAGCCATTCACCCGGCAGACCATGTCGCGCCATTGTGCTGCGCGCCGGAGCAGCTGCGGGGGCTGGTAGCCCAGATGGGTGACGTCGAGGACGTGACCGGCCGGATCGGTGAGCAGCCGCGTCCACAGGGTGGAACCAGAAGCATCGAGGCCGAAGATCCAAGCGGGTGGGATGGGGGAGTCGCCGTCGACGAGGGCGGGGGTGTCGGTGACGCCGGCCAGGGCGGTCGCCTCCACGACCACGGCAACCTCGGCGCGGATGTCGCACTCGGTGCCGGTGGCGTTGGTGAGCCACGAGCAGAACAGGTCGGCCTGCTTCTGCTCCTGGGTGCGTCCGTCGTCGGGCAGGTCCTTGGCCGCCGCGGCGAGGCGGTGGAAGATGGCCTTGGCGGCGATGGTTGAGATGGACCCGCTCACCCAGCTCATCCCGTGGTGGGTCGCATCGAATCGCACGTGGCGTCGGGCTCGCTCTGCCTCGGCTTCGTCGATGTCGGTGGGCTCGAGTCGGTCGATGAGGCGGTCGACCCAGCGACGCAGCTCGGCCGGGGTGTGCGTGGCCGCGTACGCGACGACCACGTCGTCGAGCGATCGGCGAGACTCGCTGAGCTTCGTGCGGTCGACCGCGACCGCGAGCACGGAGGCCTTCTGGGCGTCGATGATGCCTTCGGCGAACGCGGACCAGACCGACGGCAAAAGATCGCGCAACCGGCCGCCCTGTTCGACCATGCGCCACACCTGCTGTTCGCTGACGTGCAGCGTCTGCGCGATCTCGAGTGCGATCGCGTTGACCGCCATGCGCCGGAACATCAGTGAGCGATCGGCGTCGCGATCCAGAGCCGCCACGGCGTCCTCGCGGTGGGCCAGCACGGCATTCCACTTGGCGAACTCAGCGCGAGCGCACACGGTCGCCGCATCGGCGAGGTAGGTCCGCGAGATCATGCATCAAGCATATCGAACAGGTGTTCGACACACAAGAGTTGTGACCTGCTATGTCAATCTTTTTCGGCCGGCAGGCCGACCCGTTCGCGGCGTGCGCGTTCCATGTCGGAGGCCAGCGCGGGGTGCTCGTACGGGCCGGGAC
>NZ_JBAVCB010000239.1:0-10135 GCF_049586495.1 Aeromicrobium sp.
GCGATGTGCTGCCTGGCGACGAGACGGCTGCTGAAACCGCGGATCTGCTCTATCGAGTTGCCGACTCAGCCGATCTGTCGGCGCTCCCGCTCGCCGCCGGATGGCGTGCGCAGCCGCGCCCACACGCCGGCGCAGAGCGACTGGCGCACTCGCTGATGCTGGCCAGGGAGATCCGCGGCGGGCTGCACTTCGCGGCGCTGCGTGCCTGCGACCTCACCATTCCCGAGGCAGCAGTAGCCGACCCGAACGGCGGACGGGACCGGTTGTTGCGCACGGGCTGGGCTCCTGACGACGCCGACGGCCTGATCGCCCGAGCGGGACTACGAGGGGATCTGCACGATCGCTGGCGACGTGCCGAGCGGCTCACAGACGAGGCCTTCGGGACCATGTTGTCTGCTCTTGGCGATGCCGAACTGAACAGGCTGGCCACTTTGCTCGACCGGCACACCGCGTGAATCGGTTGGCTCAAGCCGCAGAGACGACGACGCCGCTCCGTGGGACTGCCGCTGAGGAGGGCGGTCCGAATTGTCTGATCGACATGTCGAAATGGGGACGGCCTCTTCGACGTTATGGAGAGAGGCGGTCGACCGGACCCCAGCACCAAACCGAAGGACTAGGCATGACCCCGCATCACGATGGCGTTCCCGCCACGCAGACAGCGTCCCAGATCACCCAGTTGGACGCCGACCCCAACCCAACTCCCGTCGAGACCGAGAGCTACAAGACGCCGCTCGTCATCAAGCTCCTGGTCGCCGCGACCTTTGTCGTGATCCTCAACGAGACGATCATGATCAACGCAATCCCGCGCCTCATGGTCGACTTCAACGTGACAGCACGCAGTGCGCAGTGGATCTCGTCCATCTTCATGCTGACGATGGCCGCAGTGATCCCCGTGACCGGATGGTTCTTGCAGCGTCTGACCACTCGTGCGGCCTACACCATCGCGATGACCACCTTCACGGTCGGCACGATCATCTGCGGTACGGCGCCGATCTTCGAGGTGCTGCTCGCCGGGCGCGCGGTCCAAGCCGCCGGCACCGCAATCATGATGCCGCTGCTCATGACGACCGTCATGACCGTCGTCCCCGAGCACGCCAGGGGCCGCGTCATGGGCAACATGATGCTCGCGATCTCAGTAGCGCCCGCCATGGGTCCCGCAGTCTCAGGCCTCATCCTCAACCTCGGCTCCTGGCGATTGATCTTCGCCTTCATGCTGCCCGTGGCCGTAGCCGTCACGGCGCTCAGCCTGCGACACCTCAAGAACGTCGGCGACACCAACACCGCGCCGGTCAGCTGGTTCAGTGTCGCCGTCGCAGCGCTCGGCTTCAGCACGTTGGTCTACGGTCTCAGCGAGGTTGGTGCCCGCTCCACCAGCCAGCTGATCCTGATGATCGGCGGCGGCGCTGCTCTGGTCGCACTGTTCACGTTCTGGCAGCTTCGTCTGCAGCGCATCGGCAGCCCGCTTCTGGACCTGCGGGCGTTCAACCACCGCACGTTCACCGTGAGCCTTGTGCTGATGTCGGTGGCCTTCATGGCGTTTCTCGGTTCGATGATCCTGCTGCCGCTCTACCTGCAGCAATTGCGAGGATTGTCGGCCATGCAGACCGGCTTTCTTGTCATGCCGGGCGGACTTGCGATGGGATTGCTGGGCCCGCGCGTCGGGGCGCTCTACGACAAGGTCGGTGCACGACCACTTGTGATACCCGGTTCGGTGTTGATGGTCGTCGCCTTGTTCACCATGAGCCGCGTCATCGACGCCGGTACTGCGTATCCGTTGATCCTGGGCCTACACATTCTGCTGATGGTCAGCTTGGCAGCCATCTTCACACCTGCATTCACCCTCGGTCTCGGCGCTCTGCCGCCAGAGCTGTACTCGCACGGCAGCTCGATCCTCGGCACCCTGCAGCAGGTCGCTGGCGCGACCGGCACGGCCGCACTCGTCGTGATCCTCGAGAACCGCTCTAGGAGCCTGGTGTCAGGCGGCGCGACGGCAGATGAGGCATTCATCGGAGGTCTGCAATGGGCGTTCATCGCTGGCTCCGCGTTCGGAGCGGTAGTCATCGCGCTCTCGTTACTCCTGCCGTCCAAGGCCGATCAGCCTGCAGGTCCGGCGCACTGACCCGGACAGCCGTCAGCACCTGGAGTGGGCCTGAAGTCTCAGCGGGAAAGGCAAGATGATCCACGACACCCTTCCTCCGCCCGAGTACCTCCACGTCGACGGAAGCCACATCGCCACCTACGCCCTTGAGGCGGACAACGATCATTCATGGGGCGAACTGGTTCTGTGCCACGGAACTCCGTGGTCTGCAGCATCCTGGGCGCCTGTGGCGCGGATGCTGGCGTCTTGATTTCGGATGTTCCTCTGGGACATGCCCGGTTTCGGAGCCTCCATCGGCGAGGCTCCGCAAGCGGTCGATCTCGTGCGTCAGGGCCGCCGCCTCGGGACAGTTCTCGATGATTGGCAGCTTGATCGCACCCACGTGATGGCCCACGACATCGGCGGCGCGGTGGCGCTGCGAACTCATCTGCTCGAGGGCCGCGACTTCTCCTTGCTCTACCTTCTCGACATCGTCACTCTCGAACCGTGGGGGTCGCCATTCCTCCGCCTCGTCTCCGCGCACGAAACAGTCTTCGCCGCACTGCCGCACTCCTCAGCCCCGACCGCACCGCACGGATCGCTGCTCGCCTCGACCAGGCCGACTCGATGTAGTAGTTCGCACCATGGCCGTCATCGGCCCGTCAGGAGGGTGGGAACGTACTCGAGCACCTGAATCCGTCCGTCGAGGGTCTGACTGGTGGTCATTTCGAGGGCTACGTCCGGGTAGCCGTCATAGATCCGTTCTCGCCCGGTGTCCCCGGTGATGACCGGGAAGACGGTCACTCGAAATCGGTCGACCAGCCCCGCGGCGAGTAGCGAGCGACTCAAGCTCAGACTGCCGATGGTGCGCATGGAGGTATGGTTTCTGCGCTTCATGTCTCGCACGGTCTCAGCCGCATTCTCGGTGACCAGACGCGTATTGTGCCAGGACAGGGGAGCCTCGAGAGTGGAGGAGAAAACCACCTTGTCCGCCCGTTCGAGCTCAGAGAGGCTTTCTACCTCGTCGGTATTGGTGTCGTCCGGCGGCTGAGCGGCAAAACCGGACATCACTCGGTAGGTGTTGGCGCCCAGCAAGAGCGTGTGGTCGCGCTCGGGCGACTCACTGAGCCAGGCGAGGTACTCCGGTCCCTCAAGGCCCCACCAGCCGGGCCAGCCCTCGGCCGAGGCGTACCCGTCAAGCGAGGTGATGAAGTCGACGATCAGTTCGGGCATAGTGCTCCTTCGTCGCGGTTCGTCAGGATTTTCGGGTGAGCGGCGGTCACCAGGATTCTTTGATTCCCTCACTCTGCAGGGTCAGATGCGTACTGGGGCCGCCCGGATGGCCGGTAGGTCTGAGCGAGTATCCCTTTGGGAAAGACCAGTGACTCGACGAGATCCAGCGCCAGATCCGGGCCGCTGTCGGGGAATAACCGATCGCCCTGCCCCACAATCACTGGCGCCACGAGCAACGTGAGCTCGTCGACGAGATCGTTCGCGAGCAGCCAGCGAGTCAGTGTGCCGCTGCCGTGCACCTGTAGTTCGCCCCCTGGCCGCGCCTTGAGCCGGCCGACCGCTCTTGCGAGATCGCCAGACAGCACACTCGTGTCCGACCACGCGGGCTCGGTGAGCGTGTTGGACGCCACGAACTTTGGCCGCGTGTTCAGCATGGTGGAAATCGGATTGTCGCCCCGATCGGCGCCCCAGGTGCCGGTTCCCCAGGACCAGAGGAACATCTCGTAGGTGCGCCGGCCGAACAGGAATGCGTCTGCACGCTGATAGTAGTGGCTCACGAAGGCCATCGACTGATCATCGAAGTGGGGCCTGGCCCACCCACCCCGTTCCATTCCGGGGTCGAAGTCAGGGTGGCGTCCTCCGTTGGACTGATAGACCCCATCGACGGACACCTGAACATTGGCCACCAATTTCATCTCGATGCCTCTCCTTCCAGCTGAGCGCGACGTGAGACGCGCGCTCTCCGCACGGCTCTGGCACTTCAATAAACAAAGCATGCTTCATGAAATGCAGTCAAATGCTAGGGTGACGCGTGTCGACACGGGAGTACGGACAATTCTGTGGGCTGGCGCGCGCTGCCGAGCTTCTGGCACAGCGGTGGACACTGTTGATCTTGCGCGACCTGCTGGTGGGCTCACGGCGGTACTCCGACCTGGCCGCAGGTCTGCCGGGCATCTCGTCCAACCTGCTCTCTACCCGTCTAAAGGAATTGGAACACAACGGCTTGATCCGGCGGGAGGTACACAGCGGGTCGAACCGCTCAATTGTCTATGCTCTCACTCAGCGCGGGGCGGAACTGCAGCCCGCCCTCGACGCCCTGAGTCGCTGGGGGGCAGCCGGATTGCGCGTCCCCCGTCAGGGTGAGGTCATCACCGACGCGGCACTGGCGTCCGCCCTTCGAGTCGCAGCCTCCGGCGCGAACACGCTGTCGCGACGCCAGACGTACACAGTCAGAATCGGTGAAGCTGTCGCTCATGCGCTGGTCGATGACGGAGTCGTCGAGGTGAATACGGGCGGACACCCGGGGTCTGATCTCGTGCTGACGGGTGGTCAAGAATTTCGGGACCTGTTGGCCGGCACCCTTGACTCGCAGACCGCGATATCCGACGGCGTGATCGCACTCGAGGGCGATCCTGCACTTCTCGCCGACTTCATGTCGATCTTCGTTGTTCCATACTCCCAGGCTGACAAGACCTGACGTTGTCCCCTGAGACGGCCTGCCGCCGGCTCCTGTGTCGAGCACGTCGAAGCTCGCCCTCGGGGGCGAGACGAGACACGGTCCTGACCGCCGATCAGTGATCGGAAAGCACCGCCTGGTGGGACGGGGCCGAGGGCACGGGGCTGCTCCACATCTGGAATGCGAGCGGCCACATGGCTGCCAGCCCAGCCACGGCTTGCACGTAGAACTGCACGGCTCCGAAGGGGACGAGTCGACTCAAAGCCATCGTCACCAACGCCGTCACCACCACTGCAGTGAGCTTCCCGCTGAGCAGGCCTTCGGCAGCCAGCACGGCTCTGGCGAAGCCAATCACGCCGACCGCGAACACGAGCGCGCTCGTCTGAAGGACAGGAACGAACCATGGTTCCAACGCCTTCTGCATGGCAGCAGGGTCGCCACCCGAGCCCGTGGCTGCCAGCGGCGCGAACTCAAGCCCCGGAAGAAAGGCGTACATCACGCTTCCCAGGATGACCCAGGGCAGAGCCCATGCGCTGTACCGGTCCTCGCCCGCCGCGCGCAGGTACGCGCGCACGGCCAGGAATGCCAGCATGATCAAGCCAGCACCCACTGCGGTGACGAGATGTATCGCGCCCCACCACGTCGCACCGCCCTCGACCGCCTGGGCGACAGCGCCGGCGTCGGGCAGGCGCTCGATAAATGGATGCGCGGTCAGGGCGAAGGCCATCACCGCCGGCGCAAGCGCGACCGCGACCGCACCCCACCGGGCTCTTGTTGCCTGCTGATCCGATGTCATGGTCGTACCTCCTAGGTGTCAACTGAAATCTCAGTGCTGTGCTGGTTTCGAGCCGGTGCCGATGGTCATCACGTTGCGCAGGACGGCCTCCGAGTGGCCGCCGGACCGCTCGCGCAGCATTCCGTCGAGCACCTGGAGGACGTCGTCGCGCCGCTGCGCGGATAGGCCTGCGGTCATCTGCGCCGCGATGGGATTGCTCGACGTCGTTGCATCCCAGTAGTGGCGGGCCGATTCGAAGGTCATGTTCCATGGGGTCGTCTCGATTTCCACCATCGTCAGACCGGCGTCGAGCAGCTTGCCGCGCAAGCGTTCGGGGTCAGACACCTGGAACGGCAGCGGGGGCTGCTCGGGCGACATGGGCGCGAGGCCGGGAACCGTCGTCTGCATCGCGGACATGAAGAACGTGACAAACTCGGTGTGGGGCATGGGCCCGAACGTGGCCACAACCACCCGCCCGCCCGGCTTCGTGACGCGCACCAGCTCCGCCAGGCCGGCATCGATGTCGGGGAACAGCGAGACGCCGTTCAAGGAGACCGTCACGTCGAACGTGTCGACGGGAAAGTCAAGTGACACGCCGTCCATGACCTGACCTCGCAAGTTCGACAAGCCTTCGGCGGCAGCGCGAGCGGTCAACCGCTCGATCATGATGGGCGCCAGGTCCACGGCGGTGGTGGTGGCCCCACGCCGAGCTGCGGGAAGAGCCAGGGCCCCGCTGCCCGCCGCAACGTCGAGAAAGCGCGCGCCAGGCCCCACCTCGAGACGCTCGACGAGATGCTCGCCAAGTGCGATGGTCAGTGGCGAGACGTGGTCGTCGAATCCAGGGGCAATCGAGTCCCACGCTGTGCGGATTTGGTCGGTGGTCGGTGCTTGCGTTGACATGATCTGAGTCCCTTCGTGCTTGGTCGGCTGACCGATCCAGCATCCGGGGGACGCGATGTGCTGCGCATCGGCAGATGTGCGCACCTTCTCTGCGTCGGGGAGTGGGTATTTTTGCGTAGTCTCGGCTAGACGATGTGGTGCTGGTATGCGTAGGCCGTTGCAGCGGCCCGAGACGAGACGTCGAGCTTGACGAAGGTGTTGCTCAGGTGGCGTGCGACGGTCCGCTCGCTGATGACCAGCTTTGCCGCGACCTCGCGGTTGGTCGCTCCCGTCGCCACCAACGTCAGCACTTCGACCTCACGCGGCGTCAGCCCGCCGGGCGCACTCCCGGGTCCTCGCCCGCGGTCGAGCGATTCCACCCGGGACAGCGCTGGGGCGGCGTCCAGCTTCTTGAAGATCCGTCGTGCTGCTTCCAGCTCCAGATCGGCGGTGTCGTGATCGGTCAGTCTCCGGCACGCGCGACTCATCAGTGCGTGCGTCCGAGCCGCCTCGTACGGTGCGTCGAGCTTTCTCCAGCCGCTTTCCGCGCTGCGCAGGGCGCGGCACGCTGCGCGGGCATCTCCCTCGGCTAGTAGCACCGACCCGCGTGCGTAACTGGCCAAGGCTTCTAGATAGGGCGCATCGAGGGCGCTGGCGAGGACCTCCAACTCGTCGGCGCCAGCCTTTGCCCCATCAAGATCTTCTGCGGCCAGCGAGATCTCTACGAACGCGGCGAGAACGCGTGACCGGGTCACCTTGTCGTCGGCGGCCTCGTCAGTGACTCGTCGGATAGCTGCTGTCGCGGCGTCAACGCGGCCCTGGGCCAGGCGCAGCAGTGCCAACCCAGGCTGGACCGGGTGGCCCCACTCGCTGGCCTGCCGGTAGCACTCCTCCGCTTGCGCGAACTGACCACGCAACCGAAGCAGTTCACCCTGCTGGTAACGGGCCATGCCCAGCGCAGGGTCGCTGGGGCGGCTGGCCAAATGTCCGCACGCCTGCTGCGCTTCCTCCAACGCCTCGGTCCACTCGCCCCGGACCTGCAGGATCTCCGAACGATGCACCAGGCACTGTCCGCGATAGGGCGCGAGATCCTGCTGATTTTCACACCATCGGCTCAGCGTCTCAGTCCACTCCTGGGCGCGTCGAACGTCGAAGACCTGGCGGCAGGCAATGATCAACGCGCAGTAGACGATCCCGGTCGCGATGGGCGACACGTCGGCTGTCGTTACCGCAAGCATGGCCTCGTCGAGCAGAGACACACCCTGCTGGACCTCGCCCATGGCGATCAGCGCCTGCCCGCTGCCCAGCCGGCCCAGGGCGATCAGATCCGGATCGCCGAATCGGTCAGCGCAGCCGCATACCTCGTCAAATGTGGCGTAGGCCGCAGCGGCGTCTCCGGCCCCAAGAGTTTGCAGCCCGTCAGGTACCAGAAGATAACCCTGCTCCACGCACTCCACCGCGTGCTCGTCCAGCGCACGCTTGCACCGCACCAGCCAGCTGCCGCCTCGGGCGTGCTCGCCGCGCTGCAGGAGGATGATGCCGAGCCAGAATCCGCAGCGCACGGCGCGCGCTGTCCGACCGTCTCTGAGATAGGAGTCGAAGGCTAGCTCGAACTGTGTCGTCGCTGCGGCGTCCCGACCGAGCAGGTACCCAGCCACTGCCAGACATTCGACGTCGTCGGGAGTAAGTGGTTCTCGTTCGGCGGCGTTCGTCAGTTCTTGAAAAGCATCCCGCCAGGCGCGTCGGGCGTATGAGTCTCGGCCCCTCGCCAGGGGATCGGTCTGCATCGAGTCTTCCCCCATCCGACTTTAGCGAGTCTCGTGTTTTCAGGGACCAAGCGTTTGGCAACGATAGGCGCCCGAGGTCAGCGCAGTCGAGATCGTGATGTGAAAACCCTGAAGTCTGCAAGGTCAAATCGTTTCCACCCCGTGTGTCGTGACTCTCGAGAATGTCCGGCTTGGAGCGAAGATCGACGGTTCGAACCGCATGTCGCCCGTACGCGAATGGGTCGCTCGGGTTGTCGTCGTGGCAGCGTAGTGAGCAGAAAACCGCGTTCGGACGCGATGGCACAGTGACCATTCTTGTGACTAGTTGCCGACCTCCAGTCTCGTGCGCGGGAATCTTTCCCGCGTATCTAGTTCGAATTGACTAGGCACCGTAGCCCTAACGGAAGTGAGTCGTTGAGTGTGACGACGCTCACGAAAGGTTCACCTCATGCGTACATCTCGGGCAACGGCGCCAATTCTCGGCGCGGCTCTTCTTCTCATAGCAGCTCCGCTGCTCAGTTCTCCGGCGACGGCGGCCGATCCCGGATCCGGCACGGTCGGCGAGGGCGCCGACTTCGCTTGGCAGGGCGCCACCTACGCCGCCGCGGCCACCACCGCGCTTCCCTGCCCATCAGCAGCGCAGGATCCCGATGACCTGGTCTGCGACCACGTCACGGTCGATGTGGACGGCGATGGCAGCCTCCCGCTCGTGATCTCCATCCAGAGCGCGGTGGAATCGGCTGACTTCGATCTCTACGTCTACGACTCCGAAGGCAACCTGGCCGGGTCCTCGGGCACGGCCGAAAGCAAGGAGAGCGTGACGATCCCCGACGCTGTGGGCAGCTACGAAGTTCGGGTGCAGCCCTGGCTGGTGACCGAGCCCTCGTCCTACACCGGCTCCGCGACGCTGTCGGAGCAGACAGCTGGAACACCGCCCAAGGGCGGCGACCGCGCCCCGAAGCCGAAGAAGTACAGCGCTCCTGACTTCTCCGACAAGACCTGGGGTCTGGAGGACATCGGTGCCACGCTCGCCAACGAAACCACCACCGGCCGGGACGCCGTGGTGGCGGTGATCGACACCGGCGTTGACGTCCATCACCCGGAATTCGAAGGACGGTTCACGTCGCCGATTTCGTGGGTCTGCCCCGAGGGTGTTCCCGCCCCCTGCGCCGGGTATGAGAACGTCGATGACGGACACGGACACGGCACCCACGTGGCCGGAACGGTGGCGGCGGCCGACGACGGCAAGGGTGTCACCGGTGTAGCGCCGGACGCCACGATCATGCCGATTCGAGTGGGCGACGACGAGGGTTCCATCGTGGGTGACCTCGCCGCGGCGACCCGTTACGCCACCGAACAGGGTGCGGACGTGATCACGGTCAGCATCGGCTTCATCGCCGGCAGCGGTCCGGTGATCTCCAATCCGGTCGTGCCGCAGGACGACGGTTGGGCCGAAGCGGTGCAGGAGGCCGCTGACGCTGGCATCTTGGTGACCCTTGCCGCGGGTAACGACGGCGTGCCCTACTGCGGTCAGGGCGAGCTCTGGCAGGACGCTGCTGTGTGTGTCGGCGCCTATGGCACCGAGGACGACCCGGCCGTGTACTCCGACTCGGGCGCTGCCATCGACCTGTCGGCACCCGGCGGCGGCGTGCTCAGCTGCGAGGGCGGCATCTGGTCCACGGTTCCCCTCGACCTCGCCGAGGTGGATTCCTGCACCGAGACCCCGGGCTACGCGGTGTACGCGGGCACCTCGATGGCCACTCCGCACGCCGCCGGCGTGGGTGCCCTGCTTGCCGACGTGGGGGTGGGCGGACTCATCGCCCGGCAGCGGATGATCGACACCGCACGCAACGCCGGCACGCCTACCGGCCCCGCCAGCCTCACCGGCCCGAGGCTGGACGCCGCTGCCGCCGTGCAGCAGTAGCCGACCAGCGCGAGGACTGCAGAGC
>NZ_JBAVCB010000240.1:0-5637 GCF_049586495.1 Aeromicrobium sp.
CCGCCAGCCACATCTTCGTGACCCGCTGACCGCTACCCCTTCCGAGGCGGCAGCGGGATGAAACCGCTGGTGCGGCGGACGTAATCCTCGTAGCCGGGCTTGGTCTTCTTCATGCCCTTCTCGTTCAAGGAGGCACCAGTGACCTTGGTCAGGAAGATCGTCATGGCGATCGGACTGAGGACGGTGAGCAAGCCGGGCAGCGAGCCGGCCACGACCAGCCAGATGCCCGTCCACACGCACGCGTCACCGAAATAGTTCGGGTGGCGGGTGTAGCGCCACAGTCCTTGGTCCATGATCTTGCCCTGATTGTCAGGGTCCTTCTTGAACTGCGACAGCTGGGCGTCGCCCACCGCTTCAAAGAAGACGCCGGTGGCCCAGACCAGGAGACCAAGGACCAGCAGCGGCGTGCTGATGCGGGCATTCTGAGCGCCGATCATCAACGGCGTCGACACCAGGAACATCGCGATGCCCTGCGGAACGAAGACCCGGGCGATGGCCACCCGTGCAAACGACCGACCATCGGCGTCCGCCATCTCGGCGTAGCGAGGATCCTCGTCCTTGCCGCGATTGCGCAGGTGCAGATAGATGGCCAGGCGGATGCCCCACATGGCCGTCATCGCCAGCAGGATCCACGGGAGGACGGAATCGCCCTCGTCACCGGCCCATGACACCACCGCCGAGGACAGCGCCACGAGCACGAAGCCGAGGCCCCACGCGGTGTCGACCACAGTGAGCTGCTGCTTGCGGACGGACCAAGCCAGGCATGCGGCCATGAAGGCCACGACCACGACCAGACCCACGAGAAGTGCGAGCAGAGCCTGGCCAAAGTCGTTGTCGATCACCCAAGCCACGCTATCGGTTCAGCTGGCATGCCGCTGGTGCCGGTGGCGCCGGGCTTGACCGCGAGGATCTGGTCGACGCCCATGCGGTTCTCCTCGAAGGCCAGCGAGCCGCCGACGAGATACAGCCGCCAGACGCGGGCCATCTCCTCGCCCACGAGGTTGACGGCCGTAGCCCAGTTGGACTCCAGATTCTCGGCCCAGGCGGTCACGGTCTGCGGGTAGTGCTCGCGCATGGCTTGGACGTCGCGGATCTCCAGCCCGGGCTCGGCGATCAGGCCGATCGTCTTGGCCAAGGGCTTCATGTGCATGTCCGGGGCGATGTAGGTCTCGATGAATGGACCGCCGCCGGGGCGGTCGCCGGG
Source organism: Aeromicrobium sp. (assembly GCF_049586495.1). Lineage (GTDB taxonomy): Bacteria > Actinomycetota > Actinomycetes > Propionibacteriales > Nocardioidaceae > Aeromicrobium. The sequence continues at coordinate 1,205 of NZ_JBAVCB010000240.1, forward strand.
GGCGTCGTTGCTGCGGGACATCTGTTGGATCACGACTCGGCCGCCGGGGCGCAGATAGCGGTGGATGGCCTCGGTGAACACGGTGTACTCGTCGTCGCCGACATGTTCGCCCATCTCGACCGAGGCAATGGCATCGATCTGACCATCGCGCACTCCTGACTCGGACAAGTCGCGAAAGTGCCGCAGGCTGACATCGACTTGATCGGACAGGCCGCGCTCGGCGGCCCGCTTCAGCACGAAGTCACGCTGTTCTGACGACAACGTCACGCCGGTGACGTGCACGCCGTAGTGCTCGGCGGCGAACAGGGTCAGCGAACCCCACCCCGATCCGATGTCGACCATCCGCATGCCTGGCTCGAGGCCGAGCTTGCGACAGATCAGGTGCAGCTTGGCGGTCTGCGCCTCCTCGAGGGTCATCTCTGGGGTGCGATGGAATCCTGAGGAGTACGCCATGTTCGGGTCGAGGATGAGCTCGTAGAAGTCGTTCGACAGGTCGTAGTGGTGCGAGATCGCTGCACGATCGCGCTCCTTGCTGTGCAGATCGCCGGTCAGGTTGGACTCCGCCGCGGGCGGAGCGGGTCGGCGTCCGATGGCGCCGACGCGGATCGCGAGCCCGACCGCGCGGAGCACGAGTCGGGGCCGGATTCTCGGGCGACCGGCGTCGCCGTCGACGCTACGGGCATCGCGGACGGCCGACCAGAGGGTGCGCAGGCCGTCGCCGAGATCGCCGTCGACGTCGAGGTCGCCCTGCACGTAGGCGCGAGCCACGCCTAGCTCTCCGGGCTGCCACATGATGTGGCGGAGGGCTCGCTTGCGATGGATGACCAGCACCGGAGCGCCAGGCGGGCCGGCCTCGCTTCCGTCCCACGCGCGCAGGCGCACGGGAAGGGTCATGCTGAGGGTGTCCTCGGCCAGATCGAGCAGGGCTGCGGCAATGTTCACTCGCTCATTGTCCTGCGGCAGGACACGTCCTGCACGTCCAACGTGTCGCGGCCCCGCGTTCCCACTGGCATCATGGGACCCATGCAGGTGGTCGCCGGTCTGAGCAGGTGGATGGGCCGATTCGGGGCCGAGGCGCTCGGCTGGTTGCTCATCCCGGTCGGAGTCGTGTTGATGCCGGCGCCGGGTCCCGGACTGCTGATCGTCGTCGCTGGCGTCGCCTTGTTGTCGCGGCGCCATCCATGGGCACGCCGCCTGCTCGATCCACTTCGGCGCAAAGCCGTCGAGGCCGCCAGGTACGGGGTCGCCACATGGCCGCGGATCGCTCTGAGCCTGCTCGGCGTGGCGTGGCTGGTTGGTGTCGGCATCGTCTGGTGGAGCGACCCGAACATTCCCGAGTTCTCCGTGCTGGGGGTGGGCTTCGGTCCGAGCCTCCCGGCTGCGGGCTGGGTGTCAGCCGTCGGACTGTGGGTCTCGGCCGCAGCGGCGCTCGGCCTGCTGGTCTACAGCATCATTCGATGGCGAAATCCCGGCGAACCAAACGCCTGATGGCAGGAGCTGTGCTCCGGTACCGTCAGTAGATCATGATCACGTCACGCTCCTTCTGGGCCACGGTGGCAGCGTGCTTCGTGGTGTCCGTCGGGGCGACCCCGGCCGTGGCCGACGATCCGCTGGGCGACATTCCTCCGGCGGTGCTCGCCGAGGCTGCAGAGGTGCTCGACACCGCTCCAGCCCGCCGGGGATTGGAGGTCGTGGTCACGACCCGGGCCACGACCGCCTCTCGACCAGATTTCGAGACCATTGCGGTCGACAGTCGGATTGATGCGTTGGAGACGATCTCCGAGGCGCTCGAAGAGCCCGCCACGGCCGGGGTGGACATGGTCCAGCCTGCTGTCATCGCCGGGCGTGCCATTGATCCGCTGCGCACGAAGCAGTGGGGCCTGGACATGGTCCGTTGGGAAGCAGACGCCCTGCGCTACAGCACGGGAAGCGGGGTCAAGGTCGCCGTCGTCGACACCGGGGTCAAGATCGATCACGTCGACCTCAAGGGCCGGGTGATGAAGGGACGAGATTTCGTCGACCCCGGCACCAAGGCAACCGATCAAAACGGTCACGGCACCCATGTAGCCGGTGCGATAGCGGCGGCAGCAGGCAACGGGAAGTACGTGACCGGGGTGGCTCCCGCAGCGACCATCGTTCCGGTCCGAGTGCTCAACAGCCGGGGTTCGGGAGGGACCGACGACGTGGCGGCCGGCATCATGTGGGCGGCCGATCAGCGAGTGAATGTCATCAACTTGTCCTTGACCGCACCTCCGACGACCGACGTCGAGGCGGCCGTGGCATGGGCGTTGCGTCAAAACATCGTGGTGGTCGCTGCCGCCGGTAATGCTGGCTGTCCGCAGGTGGGCAGCAACCTGCCCACCTATCCGGCTGCGTACCCAGGTGTCATCGGCGTTGGTGCGGTCGATCGAGACGGATCGCCGGCGTCATTCTCCTCGTGTGGCGACTGGGTCGACGTGATGGCGCCAGGCGTGTCGATCACGTCCCTGTCGGTGAGGGACCCGAAGATCGCGGGATGCACCTCGAAGCGTTACTGGTGCTCGCTCAGTGGAACATCGATGGCAGCGCCGATGGTCTCGGCCGCCGCCGCACTGCGGATCGCCCGAACTGGCCGAACCGGCTATGACGCCTGGTTGGTCTCTGATCAGATCCTGACTGCAGCGCAGGACATGGGGGACCTCGGACGAGACAATCGGTCCGGCTTCGGACTCATCGCGATGGAGCCGCTGCTGCGCGCGAAGTGACGCGTTGGTGCCCCCGACAGGAATCGAACCTGTGACCTACCGCTTAGGAGGCGGTCGCTCTATCCGACTGAGCTACGGGGGCCTCGGCTCAGCGTAACGGGGTCATTCCACGTGCCTTAGGATTGCCTCCATGCCCGCTCCCGCCTACGCGTTCGGGGCGGTTCGCCCGAAACGTTGGGCTGTCGCGCTCGCACTGATCCTGGGTGTCGTGGGTGTCGTCCACGCAGGTGATCCCTCCGGCGCGGTCAGGGCCGATCCGACCGCGTGCACCGGCGCCCGATTGTTGCCGACCGGCACCACGGCCCACGCGATGCAGCACGACGGGCAGGTGCGCAGCTACCTGCTGCACGTTCCTCCTGGTTACGACGCCACGCAACGCACGTCCGTCGTTGCCATGTTCCACGGGCTCGGCGGCACCCCCGCGAAGATCCTGGCCGCCAGCGGCATGAATTCCTTGGCCGATCGCGAGGACTTCATCGTGGTGGCGCCGCTGGCGCGCGGCGCGATCTCACAATGGGACTTTCGCACGCCGCCCGGCGACGTCCGGTCCGACGCCCATTTCACCCGTGCCTTGGTCGCCGAGGTGCGTTCGCGCGGATGCATCGATGGCTCGAGGATCTACGCGGCCGGTTTCTCCAACGGGTCGGCGCTCGTGCTGGCCTTGGCCTGCGACGCAGAGAGTCCTTTCGCGGCCTACGGTGCCGTGTCGGGCCCGTACATGGCCCCGGACTGTGCTCGGGCCAAGCCGGCCTCGATTGCCTACTTCCACGGCATGCGCGACAAGCGGGTGCCGTACGAAGGCGCCGAGACAGTGATCGGCCCGATGCCCTCGGTGGATGACACAGTCGCTCAGTGGGTGGCGCACGACCGCTGCCCCGCTGTGGGTGCCACCACCACGGCGATCGGCGCGCTGCGTCACCTCTCGTGGCGTGGCTGCGCCGACGGATCGGCCATCTCGGTCCACGTCCTTCGCGATGAGGGCCATCGCTGGCCCGGCTCGCAGATCGACGCCAGCAGCGTGATGTGGGAGTTCTTCCAGAGCGTCGAGGGCTGAGTGACGTGACGTCAAGGACCCACCATCTCAGCGAACTCTTTCCGTCGGCCGACCTGCCGCACGTGACGTTGGGCCAAGGGCTCACGCCGGTGCACCATGCTGACCTCCCCGACCTCGACCTCGACCTGTGGGTCAAGGACGAGGGTGTGTTCGGTGACGGCGCGTGGGGTGGCAACAAGGTGCGCAAGCTCGAGTGGATCATTCCCGAGGCTCATCGCCGAGGTGCCGACACCCTGTTCACGGTGGGTGGTATCGGCACGCACTGGGGACTCGCGGCGGCTCTGTACGGGCGCGAACACGGTCTGCGCACGGTGCTCGGGTTGGTGGACCAGCCGGTCGACGACCACGTTCGCGACCAGCTGGTCCGACTGCACGACTCCGGCGCCCACCTGCACCGGCACCGCACCGTGACCGGACTCAAGCTGGCCGCGCCGGCGATCATCGCGCGGTGCCTGCTGCGCTCTCGCGGAACGCTGCCGTACTACCTGCCCGCCGGAGGATCATCGCCGGTCGGCACGCTCGGGTACGTCGAGGTCGGCCTCGAGATCGCGGCCCAGGTGGACGCTGGCGTGCTGCCAGCGCCCGACACGGTCGTCACCGCGGTCGGATCAGGCGGCACAGCAGCCGGTCTGGCC
>NZ_JBAVCB010000241.1:0-2810 GCF_049586495.1 Aeromicrobium sp.
GAGAAGGGCCGGCTCCGTGCGCTGGCCCGGTCCGAAGCGCTGGGCCTCGACCAGCGATGAGTGTTCCGCACGCCGACGCCGCGCGCGTCGTGGTGTATTCACGATCTGGCTGCCACCTGTGTGCCACGGCGGAGGCGGTGGTGGCGCAGGTGTGCGATCAGGCCGGTGTTGCGTGGGCCAGGATCGACATCGACAACGACCCGGTCCTGGCTCGCCAGTTCACCGAGCAGGTGCCGGTGACCTTCGTTGACGGCAAGCAGCACGACTTCTGGCGAGTCGATCCTTTACGCCTACGGCAGGCGTTGTCGCGGCACTGACGGTCCGTGCCCCCACCTTTTCCGATGTGACCTACGCCACCTCGAGCCGTCTCGATTTTGTTAACGCGTTCACAAACTCGTAAACTGCCGGTGCGCTCGACGCTCTCCTCACGCAGGAAATCCCCGGCGTCGCAGCGGTGGAGACCTGTGACGATTCTGCGCAACACCCAACTGGCCGACGAGCACGGCGCACAGCGGGCTACGCCCGACGCGACCGTGGCCCGGCTTCCTGTGTACCTGCGGGCTCTCACGACGCTGATCGACCTGGGCGTCGCCACGTGCTCCTCCAACGAGCTGGCTGAGCAGGCCGGCGTCAACCCGGCCAAGCTGCGCAAGGATCTGTCCTATCTCGGTTCCTACGGCACCCGCGGGGTCGGCTACGACGTGGAGTACCTGCGCTACCAGATCGCGCGGGAGATCGGCCAGACCCAGGACTGGGACGTCGTCATCGTCGGCGTCGGCAACCTCGGGTCCGCCCTGTCGGCCTATCAAGGCTTCAGCACGCGCGGCATCCGCGTGGCCGCCCTGGTCGACTCTGACCCGTCCCGCGTCGGCACCGTCGTCTCGGGTATCACCGTCACCTCGCTGGACGACCTCGACGCCGTCATCGCCGACCGCGGGGTGTCGATCGGCATCATCGCCACACCCGGTGAAGCCGCCCAGCCGGTCGCTGATCGACTCGTGGCCGCTGGCATCACCAGCATCCTGAACTTCGCACCGGCCGTCGTGCAGGTTCCCGAGGGCGTCGATTTGCGCAAGGTCGACCTGTCGATCGAGCTGCAGATCTTGGCGTACCACGAGCAGCGCAAGGGCGCCGCCTCGCCCACGGTGGGGGAGGCATCCCGATGAGCGTCCTGATGGTGGGCATGTCCCACAAGTCCGCACCCATCGAGGTCCTGGAACGCGCCTCGTTGGACGTCGACGCAGCCGTCAAGCTGTCGCACCGTGTGCTCGACACGCCCGCGGTCAGCGAGTCGGTCGTCATCTCCACCTGCAACCGGGTCGAGGTGTACGTCGAGGCCGATCGTTTTCACGGCTCGGTCGACGAGGTCTCGCGCCTGCTGGCCGAGCAAGCCGGGCTGGACCGCGACGAACTCGTGCAGCACGTCTACGTGCACTACGACGACGCCGCCGTCGCCCATTTGTTCGGTGTCACCTCCGGTCTCGACTCAATGATTCTCGGCGAGAGCCAGATCCTCGGTCAGGTGCGAGACGCGCTCCACGCGGCCCAGGCTGAGTCCACGGTCGGGCCGGCTCTCAACGCCTTGTTCCAGCAGGCCCTGCGCATCGGCAAGCGGGGGCACAACGAGACCGGCATCGACCGACTCGCGCCGTCGATCGTCACCGCTGGCCTTGCGGTCGCCGGTGATGCCGTCGCGGCTGACGACTCGCGGTTCCTGGTCGCCGGTGCCGGCACGATGGCCAATCTCGCGGTCCGCACCCTGATCGACCGCGGCGTCACCCCGCAGCACATCATGGTCGCCAACCGCACGTACCAGAGCGCCTTCGCCCTGGTCGCGACCCACGGGGTCAGCGCCGTCCGGTGGGACTCTCTTGACGTCGAGCTGGCCGCCGCCGATGTCGTCATCAGCTGCACCGGCGCCAGCGGCACCGTGTTCAATCGCGATCGCATCGAGCGGGCCACCGCTGGCGGCCGGGGCATGACCCTGATCGATCTGGCTCTGCCACGCGATGTCGACCCCACGGTCGCCGAGCTCACCGACGTACGCCTGGTGGACATCTCCATGCTCGCCGCGCTCGGGTCCGAGAGCTCGCTGTCAGCCGACGTCGAGCAGGTCCGCTCCATCGTCGAGGACGAGGTGCGCTCGTTCTTGGCGGCCAAGTCCGCTTCGCGCGTGACGCCCACCGTCGTGGCGTTGCGCACCATGGCCACGGACGTCGTCTCCGCAGAGCTCGACCGGCTTGAGTCGCGCATCGGCCATCTCACCGAGGACCAGCAGGCGGCCGTCCGTCAGGCGTTGCACCGCGTCGCCGACAAGCTGATCCACACCCCCACCGTGCGGGTTCAGCAGCTCATCGAGGACCCCGCCGGACTCACGTACGCCGCGGCCCTCGCTGACTTGTTCGCCCTGGACCCGTCGGCCGTCGAGGCCGTCACCCGGATCAGCGGTGATGAGTCATGACGACACTGCGGATCGGCACCCGGGCTTCTGCCCTCGCCACCACTCAGACTCGGCAGATCGCGGATCGGCTCGTCGCCGAGACCGGCGTCGAGGTCGAGATCGTGTTGATCTCCACCGAAGGCGATCGCAGCATGGCTCCGCTGACCACGATCGGTGGTCAGGGCGTCTTCGTCGCGGCCTTGCGCGAAGCGCTCGTCGACGGGCTGATCGACGTCGCCGTGCACTCGCTCAAGGACCTGCCGACCGCGGTGCACCCCCAGCTCCGGCTGGCTGCCATCCCAGTCCGTGAAGATCCGCGCGACTGCGTCATCGCCCGCGATGGCCTGACTCTTGGCGAGCTGCCCCAGGG
>NZ_JBAVCB010000242.1:0-18924 GCF_049586495.1 Aeromicrobium sp.
GCTGTACGAGGGCCGCGGGCTGATTCGACCGAACCGCACAGCCGGAGGCACCCGCCGCTACAGCCGCAGAGACGTCGTGCGTCTGCGTCGCATCACGGCGTTGCTAGATCAGGGCCTCAATCTCGCCGGCATCGCCTTGGTCCTCGAGCTGGAGACGGAGAACGCGCAGTTGCGCAACCAACTCTCGAAGCGGTAGGTCGGCGCCTGAAGGGGTTCACCACCTCCGTGACGCTCCCCATCGTGCGGAATCAGAGGCGGAGGTAGTCCAGCTGGGCCGCGACGCTCAGCTCCGCCGCGGGCCACAGACTCTGGTCGACGTCGGCGTACACCGCCTCGACGACCTCGCGCGGTGAGGACGCCCCGGCCTCGACCGCCTGCCGCACCTGATCGAGGCGTTCAGCGCGGTGCTCCAGATAGAAGTCGACCACGGCCGCCGGTTGGTCGATGACCGGACCGTGACCTGGAAGGATGCGCTGCACCATGCCCTCCTCGACCAGTTCGCGGATGTGGGCCAACGAGTCGAGGTAGGAACCCAGCACGCCGTCGGGGTGGGCGATGATCGTGGTGCCCCGTCCCAAGATGGTGTCGCCGCTGAGCAGACTCCCGTCCTCGGGCAGCAACAGGCAGACCGAGTCGGTCGTGTGTCCCGGAGTGGCGATGACGTCGATCGCCAGGCCGTCAACCTCGATCTGCTCGCCGTCGACCAGCACGTCGGCGTCTCGGCAGAACTCCGGGTCGATCGCTCGCGCCGAGGCCCCGGTGAGCTCGGCGAAGCGGCCAAGGGCTTCGGTGTGATCGAAGTGACGGTGCGTGAACAAGATCAGCGCGACCTCGCCTGATGCTGCCAGCACCGTCTGCAGATGCCGTTCATCGGCGGGACCCGGGTCGACCACGACGGACCGACGGGCACCGGGCTCGCGCAGGATCCAGGTGTTGGTGCCCTCCAGCGTCATGACGCCGGGGTTCTCGGCGAGCACGCACGACGTGCGGTCGGACACCACGGTGGCCACGGTCACGGGGCTTCTCCCAGCTCGGTCTCCAAGAACAACTCGCCGTCGATCTCGACGACACGCGGAACGACCGTGTCGAAGGTCCGGCACGCGGACGCCTCCACGATGGATGCAGCCGTGTGCCGCGCCACCTCCCGACACGTCGCCATGGTCGGCGGCATCATCGCGGCTTCACCGGCATCGATGGCGGCCAGCACCCCGCGCAGCGGTGCCCACCGTGCATGGTCTGCCTCACGACTCATGGTGCCGACCCGCTGCCCCGTAGGCAGCGCTGCCACGAAGAATCGGGTGTCGTAGCGGCGGGGTTCGAACGCGGGGGTGATCCAGTGCGCCCACGCCCCGAGCAGATCGGCGCGCAGCACCAGCCCGCGGGCGGTGAGGAAGTCACCAAATCCGATGCGGCCCTCCTCGAGGTCGTTGCGGGCCTGGTGCAGATCGGGCGTGCCCGTGTCGGAGAGCACCGAGTCGGCGTCGGGCCCGGCCAGCAGCACGCCGGTCTCCTCGAACGTCTCGCGCACTGCCGCGACGACCAGGGCGCGCGCCAAGCGCGCGTCGCATCGCCAGCGGGCAGCCCACTCATCGGCCGCAGGGCCCACCCACGGAATGTCGGCATCATGGTCGTCCGCCTGCAGACCGCCACCGGGAAACACATCGAACCCAGCGGCAAACTTCATGCTCGTCTGGCGGCGCATCAGGTACGCCTCGATGCCGTCGTCACCGTCGCGCACCACCACGATGGTGGCCGCGTCCTTGGGAGGAACCGGATCGCTCCCGCCCCGCTCGGCTGCCGCTCGTAGCCGATCGGGCAGGGGGATCCGGGTCAGGGTCATGAGACCTCGACGACCAGCTCGACCTCGACCGGTGCGTCCAACGGCAGGGCAGAGACGCCGACGGCACTGCGCGCGTGAACCCCGGCATCACCGAAGGCCAGGCCCAACAGCTCGCTCGCTCCGTTGGCGACGCCCGGCTGGCCGGTGAAGTCTGGCGTGCTGGCCACGAAGACCGTGGCCTTGACGACCCGCACGACCTGCTCGATGTCGACCTGCGAGGCCACGGCGGCGATCGCGTTCAAGGCGCACTGGCGGGCGCAGTCGTACGCGGTCTCGGGGCTCACGTCGCCACCGACCTTGCCAGTGGCGATCAGCTCGCCAGCGACCATCGGCAGCTGGCCGGAGGTGAAGACGTGGTGGCCGGACCGCACGGCCGGCACGTACACGGCGACAGGCTTGGGGGCGTCAGGAACAGCGAGCCCTTCGGCCGCAAGTCGCTCCGCGACGGTCATGAGGACACCGCCCGCTTGAAATAGGCGACCAGGTTCTCGGTGTTCAACGGATTGGGAACGATCTGCACGAGCTCCCACCCGTCCGATCCGAAGTTGTCCAGGATCTGCTTGGTGTTGTGCACCAGCACGGGCGCTGTCAAGTACTCCCACTGAGTCATGACCCGACTGTATAGGTGGCGCGGCGCGGTGCGCTGCCCCCCAGCGCCAGCCGTAGCCCTGCCGGACAGCCCGGGCATCGGTAGGGTCGGATCGTGGCCATCGCATCAGATCTGCACATCGTCACCGGCAAGGGTGGAACAGGCAAGACCACCGTGGCGGCGGCTCTGGCGATGTCGCTGGCGGGCACGGGACGGCGGGTGCTGCTGTGCGAGGTCGAGGGACGACAGGGCATCGCGCAGCTGTTCGATGTCGCGCCGCTGCCCTACGAGGAGCGCAAGATCGCCGTCGGTCCCACGGGCGGTGAGGTGTACGCCTTGGCCATCGACCCGGAATCGGCGCTGCTGGAGTACCTGCAGATGTTCTACCGGCTCGGCCGAGCGGGGCGTGCGCTCGACCGATTCGGCATCATCGACTTCGCCACCACCATCGCGCCTGGCGTGCGCGACGTGCTGCTGACCGGCAAGGTCTACGAGGCCGCCAAGCGCGAGACCGGAGACCGCTTCGTCTACGACGCCGTCGTCCTGGACGCGCCTCCGACCGGCCGCATCACCCGGTTCCTGAACGTCAACTCCGAACTGGCCGGTCTGGCCAAGGTGGGGCCCATTAGGCGTCAAGCCGACTCGATCATGCAGATGATGCGCGCCCCCTCGACCCACGTCCACCTGGTCACGGTGCTCGAGGAGATGCCGGTGACCGAGACGATCGACGCGATCGCCGAGCTCGGCGTCGCCCGGCTCCCGGTGGGCCACGTCGTGGTCAACCTGATTCAACCGGACCTCATCACTGAGCCAACGCGGGCGGCCCTGGCCGCCGATACGCTCGACGCGGACGCCATCGGCGCAGTGCTGGACCGGGCCGGTCTACCAGCCAGCGCCGCGGGCTCACTGATCGACGGCGGTCTCGATGCAGCCCATCGAGCCGAGCTGCAGGGCGACCAACGCGCCGCGCTCGAGCACTGCGGGCGCCCCGTCATCGAGCTGGATCGTCGCCCCGACGGCATCGATCTCGGCGCGCTGTACGAGATGTCAGACCAGCTGAAGGACCTCACGTGACCGGCAAACCACGTACCGAAAGGTCTGGCCGCCGATCGCGCTCTGGACCTCGCGTGCTGATCGACGACGCGAGCCGCGACGGCCGGCTGAACATCGACGGACTGCTGGCCGACCGCGGCACCGAGATCATCGTCTGCTGCGGATCGGGCGGTGTCGGCAAGACCACGACTGCCGCCGCTCTCGCGTTGCGCGCAGCAGAGCAGGGCCGCAGGGTCTGCGTCCTCACGATCGATCCGGCTCGCCGCCTTGCGCAGTCGATGGGCCTGACCGAGCTCGACAACTCCCCCCGGCCGGTCCCGGGCGTCAGCGGCGAAGGGTCGCTGCACGCCATGATGCTCGACATGAAGCGCACCTTCGACGAGGTCGTGGAGCAGCATGCCACTCCCGAGAAGGCTGCGCAGATCCTGGCCAATCCGTTCTACGTGGCACTGTCGAGCTCGTTCGCTGGCACGCAGGAGTACATGGCCATGGAGAAACTGGGTCAGCTGCACGCGGAGTCGGTCGCCGACGAACGACGGTGGGATCTGATCGTCGTCGACACCCCTCCCTCGCGCTCAGCGCTCGACTTCCTCGACGCCCCCGAGCGCCTGTCGTCGCTGCTGGACGGACGGTTCATCAAGCTGTTGTTGTTTCCGGCCAAGGGGCCGGCACGACTGCTCACCGCCGGTCTCGGGATCGTGACCTCGGCCTTGAACAAGGTGCTGGGCGCGCAGTTCCTGACCGATCTGCAGACCTTCATCGCCGCGTTCGACACGCTCTTCGGTGGCTTCCGGCAACGCGCCGAGACCACGTACGCGCTGCTGCAGGCCCCCGAGACGGCCTTCTTGGTGATCGCCGCACCCGAGCCAGCGGCCATGCGCGAGGCGGCCTACTTCGTCGAGCGTCTGGCTGGCGAGAAGATGCCGTTGTCCGGGCTGGTCGTCAACCGGGTCCACGAGGACGACGCCAGCGGTGTCACGGCGCCCGCGGCCGAGAGCGCGGCAGCGCGGCTGCAGGGTGGTGACGCCACCGACCAGATGACGTCGGACCTGCTGACGGTTCGGGCCGAGAGATTGCGAGTCGGCGCACGCGAGGGTCGACAGCGTCGTACCTTCACGGCGGCCCACCCGTCGGTGGCGACGGTGTCGGTAGCGGCCCTGTCAGGCGACGTGCACGATCTTGACGCCCTACGCGAGATCGGACGTCTGCTCGCCGGTTGACGTGTTCAGCTCACGAGGCTCGGAGCAAGAACCGATCGCCACGTGGTGACATTGGGACGTCGACGCAACAGCGCACGGCGCTCGCGCTCGGTCATGCCGCCCCAGACACCCCACTCGATACGGTTGTCCAGCGCCTCGACCAGGCACTCGGCCTTCACGTCGCATCCGGCGCACACGGTCTTGGCCCGGTTCTGCTCGGCGCCCTGCACGAACAGCTGGTCAGACTTTCCCCTGCAGGCGGCCTGTGCCGCCCAGTTGTCATTCCACATGATCCGAGACCTTCCCGAGACAGCCGCAGTTGGCTGAAGTTGAGCGTCCTCCCATGCTGTGAAAGTCCTGAGAATATGGCCAGACCCGAACAGAGTCATCTTGTCTGGTTCCGATGAACTATGGCCATTTCGCCGCGGTTCCTGTTCACACCAGCCCCACAGGTGCTCTCAGGGTTCTCCCGTAAGATTTCTTCATGGCTTCTTCGTTTGCTGACGCGGTTCGTCGACTCGTGCAGTCGGAGCGCCAGCCGACGTCCACGGCAGGCATTCTCGGGTCGATGACCCGCCTGTCGGTCATCGCCGGGCTGGGTGTCGCGCTGATCGCCATTCCGGCCGCCTCATTCGTCGCAGTGACCGCCAATCAGGTCAGCAACGACATCATCGAGCTTCCGCTGGAGCTGGAAGATCTGCCGAACCCCCAGACCACCGTGGTGCTGGCCAACAACGGCAAGCGTCTCGCCTACTTCTATCAAGAGAACCGGCAGGACATTCCGCTGGAGAAGATCGCGCCGGTCACTCAGGAAGCCCTGCTGGCGATCGAGGATTCGCGCTTCTACGATCACGGCCCTCTTGATCTGCAGGGAACTCTTCGCGCGCTGGTCAACAATGCATCGGCGGGGCAGACCCAAGGCGGCTCCACGATCACGCAGCAGCTGGTCAAGCTGACTCTCGTGTCGCAGGCCACCACCAAGGCCCAGCGCCGGGCCGCCGTGGAGAAGTCGACAGCCCGCAAGATCCGCGAGCTCAAGCTCGCCATCAAGTACGAGGAGACGCACTCCAAGAAAGAGATCCTGGAGCGCTACCTGAATCTCGCCTACTTCGGCGATGGCGCATGGGGCATCAACTCCGCCGCGTTCCACTACTTCTCCAGGAGCCCGGACAAGCTCAACACCAGGCAGGCGGCAACGCTCGCCGGGCTGGTCAAGAATCCCGACGAGTTCAACCCCGTCGCCTTCCCCGAGAAGGCGCTCCAGCGGCGCAACACCGTGCTCGCAGTCATGGCGCGCGACGGGCTGATCACCCAGGAGAAGGCCGAGGAGATCCAGGCATCTCCCCTCGGGCTCAAGGTCACCAAGTATCCCAACGGTTGCGTGGAATCGGTCGCCTCCTTCTCCTGCGACTACATCCGGCGCTACCTGCTGACGGACAAGGCGCTCGGCGCCACGGTGGAGGATCGTCGCCAGGCGATCGAGCGGGGCGGCCTCACGATCAAGTCCAACATCGACCTGTCGATGCAGAAGGCCGCCAACAAGGCGGTCAGCAGCACGGTGGCACCCAAGGACAAGGCTCTCGGCATGATGGCGATGGTCGAACCGGGCACCGGCAAGGTGCGTGGGGTCGCCCAGTCCCGACCCATGGGACGCAACGTCAAGAAGGGCGAGTCGTTCATCAACTTCACGGTGCCCCGCAAGTTCGGCGACTCCGGCGGCTTCTCGGCGGGATCGACGTTCAAGATGTTCACGGTTGCCGCAGCGCTCGACCAAGGCATCAGTGTCGGCCAGACCTTCAACTCGCCGCCGCGGCTGACCATGCCCCCGGGGTCGTACACCGACTGCCAGGGTGGCGGCACGGCGAAGTGGGATGTCAAGAACTCCACCACCTCGGGCAACAAGAACATGTACACCGGCCTCAGCGAGTCGGTGAACACCTACTTCGCCCTGCTGGAGAAGAAGGCCGGCTTGTGCAACGTGGTCCGCATGGCCGAGGCGATGGGCATCACGGTGCCCTTCGATCCCAAGACCGGCGTGACCGATCAAGTGGGGCCGTTCACCCTGGGCGTCACCAGCGTCAGCCCGCTGGAGATGGCAGCGGCCTACGCCACCCCAGCATCGGGCGGCCTGTACTGCAAGCCGCAGCCAGTCAACGAGATCATCGACCGCAACGGCGAGGTGCTCAAGAAGTACAAGCCCGACTGCAAGCGGGTGCTGTCCAAGGGCGTCGCCGCTCAGATCAATGACATCTTGCGCATCGTGCAGGAGCGCGGCTACGGCTTCCAGAACGGCACCGGCCTGCGCATCCCCTCAGCGGCCAAGACCGGAACAGCCCAGGACAACCAGGCCGTCTCCTACGCCGGCTACACCCCCGAGCTGTCGACGTTCTCGATGATCGCCGGCGTCAAGAAGAACGGCGGGCCCAAGACCTTGGCCGGTGTCACGATCAACGGGCGCCTGCTGAACTTTGCATCTGTCGGCGGCAGCTCGCTGGCCGGTCCGATGTGGAAAAAGGCCATGGGAACCATCCAGGACCAGCTTTCACCGGTCAATTTCGGATCTCCAGCAGAGAGTCGGCCGACGGTCCGGGCCAGGAAGCCCGCCGACACCTCGAACGACGAAGACGAAGACGACGAAGGCTGACTCCGTCAGGCGCCGAGCTGCCGCTTGACCTCTGCGGCGACAACGCCTGAGTCAGCCTTGCCCTTGGTCTGCGGCGTGACCACGCCCATGACCTTGCCCATGGCGCGCATCCCCTCGCCGCCGGCTCCGGTGCTCTCGACGGCCGCCGAGACCACCGTAGCGATCTCCTCACCCGTCATCTGCTCGGGCAGATACTCGGCCAGAATCGCCGCCTCCGCGGTCTCCTTCTCCGCCATCGCGGGGCGGTTGCCCGCGGTGAACGCCTCGGCCGCCTCACGCCGCTTCTTGACCTCACTGCCAAGAACGGCCATGACCTCGTCGTCGCTGATCTCGCGGGCCTCCTTGCCAGCCACTTCCGCGGTCGTGATCGCCGTCAAGACCATGCGCAGCGTCGAGGACCGCATCGCATCGCGCGCCTTGATCGAGGCGGTCAGGTCGGTGCGCAACTGATCCTTCATGGCAGACATGAGGCAAGTGTCCCACCTGGCTGTGCGACGCTGGGTGCATGCATGTGCTGGCACTGACGGCGGGCGTCGCGACAGCGGGGCTGGCCTGGTCCACATTCGTCGAGCCGCACGCATTCGCGCTGCGCCGAGCCACCGTGCCGGTGCTGGCTGCTGGATCCGAGCCGCTGCGAGTGCTCCACCTCAGCGACACCCACATGACGCCTCGTCAGGGGCACAAGCAGGCCTGGCTGCGCGGCCTCGCCGACCTCGAGCCGGACCTCGTGGTCAACACCGGCGACAATCTCTCCCATGTCGACGCACTGCCGTCGGTGATCAGGGCCTACGGCGATCTGCTCGACCTGCCGGGGGTCTTCGTGTTCGGTTCCAACGACTACTACTCCCCCCGCCTCAAGAATCCGGTGCGGTATCTGACTGGCGGGACCGGCGTGGCCAGCAACGGCGCGTGGATGCGCGAGAAGGATCTGCCGTTCGAGGCCATGCGTGCGAACTTCACGCGCCGGGGGTGGACCGACCTGTCGAACCAGCACGGCGAGCTCGAGGTCGCCGGGCGCCAGGTGTCGTTCGTGGGCGTGGACGACCCGCATCTGCACCTCGATGAGCTGGACGATGCACCGGCCGACGCCTCGGCGGACCTTGCGATCGGCGTGACCCACGCGCCGTACCTGCGGGTGCTGGACCGGTGGAATTCGCTGGGCTACCCGCTGATTCTCGCCGGGCACACCCACGGCGGGCAGCTGCGCGTCCCGTTCTACGGCGCGCTCGTCACCAATTGCGATCTCGATCGCACGAGGGCTCGCGGACTGCACCAGCACCAGGTCGAGGACCACCCCGCATCGTGGCTGCACGTGTCCGCCGGACTCGGCTCTTCGCCCGTGACACCGGTCCGATTCGCCTGCCGACCCGAGGCGACCCTGCTCACCCTGACTGCGGTAGACTCACCCGGGTTGCCCGGCTAGAGGCAACGGGGTGTGGCGCAGCTTGGTAGCGCGCGTCGTTCGGGACGACGAGGTCGCAGGTTCAAATCCTGTCACCCCGACCAGCCAGACCAGATTCACCATCTCGAAGCAGCGGCCAGACCATGACGGTCTGGCCGTTCGTCATGTCTGACCCGAGATACGGTGCGTCTCGATCAGGAGATGGCGAGGCCCTCGTCGAGGGGACGCCGAACGAGCGTGGGGCGTGCCGTGTGGTGTGGAACACTTGCTCCATGGCCGACGATCAGACACCGAAGAAGGTGGTGAAGCGCGTCGTCAAGCGACCGATAGCACCGACCACACCGGCAGCGGGCGGCCCGACGATGCGTTACGGCCGCCCGGCCGACAGCCCCGCGACGAAGGTCGCTGCGCGCGATCAACCCGCTGCAGCACCACCCTCGCCGGGCGGACCCATCACCACGGTCAAGTCCAAGGGCAAGGGCCTGCCGGCCATCAAACGGCCGTCCATCTCCGCGCCGAACATCAACGTCAAGCCTGCGCTCGACTCCATCCGGTCCCGCACCTCCAGTGCTGCCACGGCGATAGGTTCCCGAGCAGGTCGCGCTGGGCGAGCCACGAGTGACTTCACGGCCCACCGGTGGGCTGCGGTCCGCGCGTGGCGCATCCCGCAGCTGGAGCCGACGCGCGCCACCGTCATCACAGGACTGCTGGTCGGACTGATCTGCGTCGGCCTGGGCGTCGCGGCGTTGGCCCTGTTCACAGAGGTGCGCGGTGTCGCCAATGGCGGCCCCCTGTGGGGCACGCTCACCTTCGTCATCGTGTCCATCGTGGCGTTCGCGCTCGGCGAGCGACTGCTCGGCGCCTTCGGCACAGCCGCGCCACGAGTGACCAGCTTCCTGGCCGTCATGCTGACCCTCATCACGATCCTCAGCGTGTTCCTCGGCCTGGCCGACTCTCGCTTCGGCCTGGTGCTGGTTCCGGTCCTCACCGCCGCCGCATTCTGGGTGGCCCACCGGTTGCTCGCCATGGCCGAGTCGAGCCCCGCCGACGTCGAGTGACTGAGATCCTGTGGGAACCTTCCGGCGACGGGCGGTCTCGCATCGAGCAGTTTGGTCGATGGCTCGCTGACCAGGGCATCGTGGATGCCGCCGACTACGCCGACATGTGGTCGTGGTCGGTCGAGAACCTCGATGACTTCTGGAGTGCGCTGTGGCGGTGGGCCGACCTGCCCGCAGACGGGGACGGCACGGTCGCTCTCGCCGAGGCCTCCATGCCCGGCGCTCGCTGGTTCCCTGACGTTCGTCTCAACTACGCGGAGGCGATGCTGGCGATGCCCGGTCGCGGCGACGACGACACCGTCCTCGTGGCCGCCTCGCACAGTCGCCCTGACGTCGAGCTGAGCGCCGCCCAGCTACGCGACCAGGTAGCTCGTGCCCGGGCCGGACTGTTGCGAGCCGGGGTGCAACCACGGGACCGGGTCGCCGCGTACTCGCCCAACATTCCCGAGACGCTGGTGCTGCTGCTGGCGGCCGCAAGCATCGGCGCCGTGTTCTCCTCGTGCGCGCCGGAGTTCGGGACCCAGTCTGTCGTCGATCGGTGGCAGCAGATCGAGCCCACCGTGCTGCTGACCGTCGACGGCTACGGCTATGGCACCAAGTCAATCGATCGGCGTGACGAAGTCGAGCAGATCCGTGCAGCGCTGCCGAGCGTGCGCGCGCATGTGTGGCTGCCCTACCTGGCAGACGACGCGCCGCCTCCTGCCGGTGCCGTCACGTGGGCCGATTTCACCGCCACGTCCGGACCCCTGGAGTTCGATCGGTTGCCGTTCGACTGGCCGTTGTACGTCCTGTTCTCCTCGGGCACGACCGGGCTCCCCAAGCCGATCGTGCACGGGCACGGCGGCATCACGGTCGAACACGTGAAGTCGCTGGCACTGCACCACGATCTCGGCCCTGCCGATCGTTTCTTCTGGTTCTCGACGACCGGCTGGATGATGTGGAATCTCCTGATCTCCGGCCTCTCGGTGGGCGCGACCATCGTGATGTTCGACGGTCATCCGGCCCCTCCCGACGACTCCGGCGCACCCGATGTGACCCTGTTGTGGCGCATGGCTGAGCGCCTCGGCATCACCTACTTCGGCACCAGCGCGCCCTTCCTGCTGCAGTGTCGCAAGGCTGGCATCGTGCCGCGCGAGATGGCCGATCTGTCCGCTGTGCGTGGCGTCGGCTCGACCGGAGCACCCTTGCCGGGCGAGGGGTTTCGCTGGGTGTACGAAGCGGTCAGCGACACAGCTCAGCTGAGCTCGGTCAGCGGCGGCACCGACATCTGCGCAGCCTTCGTGGGGGCGTCGCCCACCGTGCCGGTGTACGCCGGCGAGATGTCGTGCCGCATGCTCGGCTGCGCCGTCGAGGCCTTCGATGATCAGCACCAGGCGGTCATCGGGTCGCTCGGCGAGCTCGTCATCACGCAACCGATGCCGTCGATGCCGGTGGGCTTCTGGGGCGACGAGGACGGTTCCCGGTACCGGGCCGCGTACTTCGAGGACATCCCCGGCGTGTGGCGACATGGCGACTGGATCACCATCTCCGAGATCGGCACCTGCACCATCACGGGCCGCAGCGACGCCACCTTGAACCGCGGCGGCGTGCGTCTGGGCACCTCGGAGTTCTACTCCGTCGTCGAGGCCTTGCCCGTCGTCACCGACAGCCTCGTGGTCCATCTGGAGGACGACGAGGGAGGAGCGGGCCAGCTGATGCTGTTCGTCACCTTGTCCGAAGGCCGAGAACTCGACGATGGCCTGCGGCGAGAGATCGCCGGAGCGCTGCGCAGCAAGCTGTCGCCGCGCCACGTACCCGACCAGATGCACCAGCTGCAGACGCTCCCCCGCACCCTCTCGGGCAAGAAGCTGGAGGTCCCGGTCAAGAAGATCCTGCAGGGCGTCCCGATCGACCAGGCCGCCGCCCCCGGCGCCCTCGCCGACCCCTCCGCCCTGGACCCCTTCGTCAACCTCCTGCGCTGACGACTGAACGGTCAGCGGAGCAGGAGCTCGGCGATCTGCACCGTGTTGAGGGCCGCTCCCTTGCGCAGGTTGTCGCCGGACACGAACAGGACGAGGCCTCGCTGGCCGTCGATCGAACCATCTTGGCGGATCCGACCGACCAGACTTGGGTCAGCGCCGGCAGCCTTCAGCGGCGTGGGAACCTCGGCCAGCTGCACTCCTGGGGCTTCGGCCAGCAGCGCCGTGGCCTGCTCGACCGTGATGTTCTCGGCGAACTCGGCATTGATCGACAGCGAGTGTCCCGTGAACACCGGCACTCGTACGCAGGTGCCCGCGACCCGCAGATCAGGGATGCCAAGAATCTTGCGGGTCTCGTTGCGGAGCTTCTGCTCCTCATCGGTCTCGAAGGACCCGTCATCCACGATGGAGCCAGCCATCGGCAGCACGTTGAAGGCGATCGAGTCGACGTAGACCTGCGGGGCCGGAAAGTCGACAGCCGATCCGTCGTAGGCCAGCTCATCAGCCGACTCGACGACGGCAAGCGCCTGGTCGTGCAGCTCGCGCACACCGGCGATGCCCGAGCCGGACACGGCTTGGTAGCTGCTGACCACGAGCCGAATCAGCCCAGCGGCGTCGTGCAACGGCTTGAGCACCGGCATGGCGGCCATGGTCGTGCAGTTCGGGTTCGCGATGATGCCGCGCCCGCCCGGACCGTCACCGTCAGGAATGTCCCCGGGGTTGACCTCGCTCACCACCAGCGGAATGGTGGGGTCCTTGCGGAATGCCGAGGAGTTGTCCACCACGGTGACGCCGGCCTCCGCGAACCGCGGGGCGTGAGCCCGCGAAGTGGCGGCGCCAGCGGAGAACAAGGCGATGTCGAGGCCGGCAGGATCGGCCGTCTCCGCGTCCTCGATGACGATCTGTTCACCCCGAAATGGCAGGGTCTTGCCCGCCGAGCGCGGCGAGGCGAAGAATCTCACGCTGTCGGCCGGGAAGTCGCGTTCCTCCAAGATGCTGCGCATGGCGACGCCCACCTGTCCGGTAGCGCCAACAATGCCAATGCTCACCATGCAACGTTCTCCTTGTGACGGGGTCCCCGCGGAGTTGTGCGCGGGGGAGCGAAGCGGCGGAGCGAAGAACTCCGTGGGGTGTCTTGTCCGGTGGCCCCGACGATGCCGATGCTCGTCATCGGCCGGTCCCCCCGTAGACGACTGCTTCGACTTCATCGTTGCCGAGCTCGAACTCGGCATGGGCGGCGTTGACTGCGGCGTCGACCAAGGCCTCGGCGACGACCACCGAGATGCGGATCTCCGAGGTGGAGATCATCTCGATGTTCACCCCGACGTCTGCCAACGCCTGGAAGAAGCGGGCCGTGATGCCCGGCTCGGAGCGCATGCCGGCGCCGACGATCGACACCTTGCCCACGCTGTCGTCGTACTGCAGCCGTTCGTAGCCGACGGTGTCCTGCAGACGCGCCAGAGCAGTCATGGCGGTCTGGCCGTCCGTCCGCGGGAGGGTGAACGAGATGTCGGTCAGCGCGGTGGCTGCGGCCGACACGTTCTGCACGACCATGTCGATGTTGATCTGGGCCTCGGCCAACGCGTTGAAGATCGATGCCGCGAAACCGACCTTGTCGGGCACGCCGACCACAGTGATCTTGGCTTCGCTGCGATCGTGCGCGACGCCGCTGATGATGGCTTGCTCCATGGTGTCCACGTCCTCGGTTCGGACCACCCACGTGCCGGGCTTGTCAGAGAACGACGAGCGCACGTGAATGGGGATGTCGTTGCGGCGCGCGTACTCGACGCATCGCAGGTGCAGGATCTTGGCGCCGTTGGCGGCCATCTCGAGCATCTCCTCGTACGAGAGCTTCGGAATCTGGCGCGCCGTGGGCACGATGCGGGGATCGGCGGTGAAGATGCCGTCGACGTCGGTGTAGATCTCGCAGACCTCGGCGCCGAGGGCTGCGGCCAGAGCGACGGCCGTGGTGTCGGAGCCGCCGCGTCCCAGAGTGGTGATGTCCTTGGTGGTCTGCGAGACACCCTGGAATCCAGCCACGATCGCGATGGCGCCCTCGGCCAGCGCGGACTCGATGCGGCCGGGTGTGACGTCGATGATCTTGGCGCGTCCGTGGGCGGCGTCAGTGATGACCCCCGCCTGGGAACCGGTGAAGGACCGTGCTTCGTGACCGAGGCTGCCGATGGCCATGGCCAGCACCGCCATCGAGATCCGCTCACCGGCCGTGAGGAGCATGTCCAGCTCACGGGCGGTCGGCAGCGGTGCGACCTCGTTGGCGAGCTCGATGAGGTCGTCCGTGGTGTCGCCCATGGCCGAGACCACGACGACGACGTCGTGACCAGCCTTCTTGGTCGCGACGATGCGCTGAGCGACCCTCTTGACGCTGGTGGCGTCGGCAACCGAGGAGCCGCCGTACTTCTGGACGACAATGCCCACGAGAAATCCTTGGATCAACCGGATACGGATGCGCGACGCTGCGCGGGCCCACTCTACCGGGCCGTGCGACTAGCGGTACTCGGGATTGGCCCAGGTGTCCTGTTCGACATCGCGGCGGTTGCCGTAGGTCGGGATGCCGCCCGCGGCCTTCCACAGGCGCGCCGTGTGCAGCAGGTTGTAGGTCATGAACGCCGTGTTGCGGTTGGTGAAGTCGTTCTCGGGGCCGCCTGATCCTTCGTCGAGGTAGGACGGGCCCGGGCCGGCCTCGCCGATCCAACCGGCGTCGGCCTGCGGCGGGATCGTGAAGCCCACATGCTGCAGCGAGTACATGATGTTCATCGCGCAGTGCTTGACGCCGTCTTCGTTCCCTGTGATCAGGCAGCCACCGACCTTGCCGTAGAAGACGGACTGGCCCTCGTCGTTGAGGATTCCCGACTCGGAGTACAGCCGCTCGATGACCTGCTTCATGATGCTGCTGTTGTCACCCAGCCAGATCGGGCCGGCCAGGATGAGGATCTCGGCGGCCATGATCTGCTGGCTGATGCCGGGCCATGCGTCCACGTCCCACCCGTGCTCGGTCATGTCGGGGTACACGCCCGTGGCGATGGGATGGTCGATCGCGCGGATCTCGGTGACCGCGACGCCGTGCCCTCGCATGATGTCGGCGCTCATGGTGACGAGCCCGTCGGTGTGGCTCTTCTCCGGCGACCTTTTCAGGGTCGCGTTGATGAAGACGGCGGACAGGTCGCTGAAGTCGGGCGAATCAGTCATCTGTCGAGTGTGTCGCAGGTCGGCGACCACCGCGACCCGTCAGGCGGGTGCGGTCGCCGAGGCGATCGAGGTGCGACCCTCGAAGGCTCGGCCCAGGGTGAGCTCGTCGGCGTACTCGAGATCGCCGCCGACCGGCAGGCCGCTGGCGAGCTTGCTGACCTTGATGCCGAGTGTGGAGAGCTGGCGGATCAGGTAGGTGGCCGTGGCCTCGCCCTCGAGGTTCGGGTCCGTGGCGATGATGACCTCGGTGATCCCGGCATCGTTGAGCCGCACGAACAGCTCCTTGATGCGCAGCTGGTCAGGGCCGATGCCCGCGATCGGCGAGATGGCGCCGCCCAGCACGTGGTAGCGACCGCGGTACTCGCGGGTCCGCTCGATGGCGATGACGTCCTTGCTCTCCTCGACCACGCACAGCACGGTGGCGTCACGTCGCGGATCGGCGCAGATGCGGCACTCCGTGTCGACGGTGACGTTGCCACAGGTGGCACAGAAGTGGACCTTGGCCTTGACCTCGGTCAGGGTGGCCGCGAATCGGTTGACGTCGGCGGGGTCGGCGTCCAGCAGGTGGAAGGCGATGCGCTGGGCGCTCTTCGGACCGATCCCGGGCAGCTGCCCGAGCTCGTCGATGAGGTCCTGAATCACGCCGTCGTACATGCCTGCAGCCTAGTGGGCGCCTCCCCACGCTGTTGACTGCCGCGCGGCGTCGAAACCGTCAGGAGCTCAGGAACGAGCGAAGCATCTCGTGACCGTGGGCGGTCAGGATCGACTCAGGATGCATCTGCACCCCCTCGACCCGATGGCTCTGGTGCCGCACGCCCATCAGCAGGCCCGACGCGGTGTGGGCCGTGGCGATCAGGTCGGCAGGCAACGTGTCTTCGTCGATGACCAACGAGTGATACCGAGCGCACACGACCGGGCTGGGAAGACCGGCGAAGATGCCGAGTCCGTCGTGGTGCACCAGCGATGGCTTGCCGTGCACGACCTCGGGCGCTCGCACGACGTCAGCGCCGTAGACCTCGCCGATCGCCTGATGTCCAAGACAGACGCCGAGGGTGGGCGTGGTGGGGCCGAGGCGGCGGATCGCCTCGACGCTGATACCGGCATCGGCCGGGGTACCGGGCCCGGGCGAGACGACCAGATGGGTGAAGTCGCCCCGATCGCGCGCTGCCACCAGATCGTCGACCGAGATCGCGTCATTGCGGACGACCTCGCAGCCAGCGCCGAGCTCGGAGGCGTACTGCACCAGGTTGTAGACGAAGGAGTCGTAGTTGTCGATGAACACGACGTTCGGAGCGGTGTGCAGGTTCCCGGTCAGCTTTTCCCTGCGTTCCGCCGCACACGTAGGGGAGTCGTCACGCCAGAAGCGCCAGAGCTCGGCTTGGATCCACTGAGTGGTCAGGCCGACCTTCCACTCCCGGTCGTCGACCTGCGTGACGGGGACGACGCCGCGCAGCGAGTTGGTCACGAAGACCTCGTTGGCGCGGGCTAGATCGGCAGCGGTGAGGCGACGCTGGAAGACCGGTACCGACGACGCGCGCAGCAGCTCGACCACGCGGGCGCGGGCCGTGCCGGGCAGGATGCGGCCGTCGGTGGGCGCGGTGTGCACCCCGTCGTCCAGCACGAGGAACACTGATGACCGGCCGCCTTCGAGGATCGAGCCGTCGATGTCGACGACCAGATGGTCAGCCGCCGGCCCGAGCGGCTCGGCGAGCGCCGTGCGGTCGGACCACTTGTGCTCCCCCAATCCGCCGGCGATGGTGCGGGACCGCAGCGACCACGCGCCATGGTCGTCGTCAATGGAACGAACAGCCATCGTGACCTGCACGTCTGAGCCAGACGGCACGGCGTCAAGGCGTAGTCGCTGGCGGCCCGACAGTCCGGACACGCGTCGCACGACGGCGTCGTCGAGGCCGGCGCGGATGGTGGTGCCGTAGACCGCGCGCACCGAGGCGTCGAGCCGGGCGAGGTGGGAGTCGAGGTCGATCGCCACGCCATCCTCGACCAGCACCGTGTCGTAGAGACCGAGCGCACGATCAGCTGAGGCGGTGGGCAGGTCGCGGTCCCACCGTTGCGATCGACTGACGGCCATGTCGGCTCGCAGGTCGAGGCGCCCGCCAATCGCCTCGATCAAGGGACGCGCCTTGACCAGGCATTCGGCCAGCTCACCGTCCGGCGTGGAATCGGCGACCACACCACCGCCGACGCCGAGCCACACCCGGTCGGCTGCTCCGTCGTTGAACGCGAACTCAAAGGTGCGGATGACGACGTTCAGCTCCAGGCCGGCAGTCGCGCTGACGTGGCCGATGGCACCGGTGTACGCCTCTCGCCCCGTGGTCTCCAGATCGTTGATGATCTCCATCGCCCGGACCTTCGGCGCCCCCGTGACCGACCCCGGTGGGAAGGTGGCGCGCAGCAGCTGGGCGTCGGTGACGTCGTGACCAAGATGCCCCACCACGTCGGATACCAAGTGCCACACGGCGTGCCGCTCGGCCCTCGTGATGGCCGGGACCCGCACCGAGCCGGGCACGCTCACGCGGCCGAGGTCGTTACGCATCAGGTCGACGATCATGATGTTCTCGGCGCGGTCCTTGGCTGATGCGACGAGCTCGTCCGGATCGGAGTCGAGTGCCGCGGTGCCCTTGATCGGCGACGTGAGCACTTCGTCACCGGTGCGGCGCAAGAACAGCTCGGGCGAGAAGCTGGCGAGCGCGCCCTCAGGCGACGACACGAACGCGCCGTACGCGGGCGCGAGCCGTTCGGCGCCCGCGCAGAACGCATCAAGCGGATCGCCTGACCACGGAGCCTCGAGCCGAGTGCACAGATTGGCCTGAAAGATGTCACCCGCCTCGATGTGTTCGATGACGCGGGCCAGCTTGGCACGGTGGATGTGGGGGGCGGGCGTCATCTGGAAGGTGCCGACCTCACACGGCCGCGCCGGTGCCGGCTCGCCGAGCAGAACCTCGAGAATCGCCGCGTCACGGGCGTCGTCGCGGCGCAACGACTCCAACCACCAGCGCCCGTCAGCGCGGCGCAGCACGTGATCGTAGAACGCGATGCGGTGGTCTGGCTGCGGCGTCGGGCGGTGCGGTGCAGGCGGAAGCCGCTCGATCAAGGTGCCCAGCTGATAGCCCCACGCGCCGATCCACCCGCCGCCGAATCCGGCCGCCGAGCCGGGCTGTGACGCAGACCGGGCAAGATCGATGTCAAACGGATCGCCGGTGAGCACACGGGAGGGGTCGAACGCGATCAATGCCTCACCGTGGTGCCACGCCCCGACCAGTGCGACGAGACGGTCGCGGCCGCGGAATCGGCGCAGGACGTCAAGTGGCGCCAGGTCGAGATCCACACGAGTGCGAAAGACCTGACTGCCAAAGGTGTCAGCCGTGCGGGGTGTCGTCAATGATCTGGGCCCCCAGCTCGCGGGTGAGCAGCTCTTCTGGGTCGGTCAGGCCGTCGTCGACGACCTCGTCGTCGGCGCGCGCATCAGCGTCGGGGTCACCGGCGTCCTCGACCGGTTGGCTGAGCCGGTCGCGCACCGCTTGGGCTGCCGCTCCGGTGACCCCCGGGCGCACAGCAGGCTCCGCCGCCGCCGGCTCGGACGGCGTGGGGGTGGCGGTGACGTCGATCATGGTGTCGATCGACCATGAGCCACCGAGGACTTCGGTGAGAGCCCGCGCCAACGGCTCGGCGACCTTGTTGGTCATGAAGGAGTCGCGGGCCCCGGCGTTGCTCAGACCGATCGTGAGCATGGTGCCCTCGAGATCGACGACCTGGGCGTTCTGGCTGAGCATGACCCAGGCAAAGCGACGCATGGCCTGCACCTTCCCGAGCACCTCCGGCCACAGCCGACGGACATCGGCGACTGTCAGGGTGCCAGCTGGTGCTTCCGGTGCTTCCGGCTCGGGCTCGGGAGTCGGGTCCACCTGCGCCGGCGCCGGTGTCTGCGCGGGAGGCTCCACCACGGCGGGAGGCGG
>NZ_JBAVCB010000243.1:0-13838 GCF_049586495.1 Aeromicrobium sp.
CACTTCTTGTCGAGGACGACGTATCGGCCCTTGGGGCCGAGGGTCACCTTGACGGTGTTGGCGAGCTTGTCGACGCCACGCTCCAGCGCGCGACGGGCGTTCTCGTCGAATTCCAAGATCTTGGGCATGCGGTGTCCTTTGGTGGAAAGACGGTCTGACTACGGGGGTGGCGACGCGCAGCACCCCAACCTTCGGGCGGAGACTCCGCGCGAAGGTTGGGGCATGGCGTCAGGAAACGATGGCGAGAACGTCGCGCGAGGAGAGGATCAAGTACTCCTCACCGCCGTGCTTGATCTCGGTGCCGCCGTACTTGCTGAACAGCACCTTGTCGCCGACTGCGATGTCGAGCGGAACGCGGTTGCCGTTGTCGTCGATACGGCCGGGGCCGATCGCGACGACGGTGCCCTCCTGGGGCTTTTCCTTGGCGGTGTCAGGAATGACCAGACCGGATGCGGTGGTCTGCTCTGCCTCGGCGGCCTGGACGACCAGGCGATCCTCGAGCGGCTTGATGGTGACCGACACGTTGTCGACCTCCCCTTTCGGCGTGGAACATGGACAGATGGGCAACATTTGTCGCCGCCTCAAAATCTAGCACGCCGCTGGCACTCGACCCAAGAGAGTGCTAACTCGTTCGCTCTCAGCGAAGCGACGACATCGCTGGTGCGGAGGCACCGCACCCTCCTGCGAGACTGTGTGCGTGGATGTCGAGACCTTCGAGCAACTCCTGACCCCGGCGGGCCAGATGCTCCTGGAGGAGATCGCGCGCTGCGCCGGAGTGGAGAGCGACCTCGCGCTCGGCACCCGCCTGCGCAGGACCTGGGCGCCAGACCTGGTCGCCGCAGCCGTGACGCAGAACCACCTGCGCGGCAAGGCGGCCGGCAAGTTCGGGGCGGCGGCCACTCACATGTACTTCACGCATGACGCTCTCGAACAGTCCACCCGCTCGGTCGTGGCCGAGCACCGGGCTCGCCGGATAGCGGACAGCGGCGCCCGTGCTGTGGTCGACCTCGGCTGCGGCATCGGCGGCGATCTGTTGGCCCTTGGTCGCGCCGGCCTGCGGGTGCGCGGCATCGAACGCGATCCCGTGCGCGCGGCCATCGCGCGAGCCAACCTCGCCGCTGCGGGCCTGCTCGGCACGGTCGAGGTCGGCGACGCGGAGCTGACCGACATCGCTGACGACGAAGTGGCGTTCATCGACCCCGCGCGCCGCGACGCGCGCGGCCGAACCTTCTCGACCGCGGATCTGCAACCGGACTGGGGTTGGGTGCGCCAGCGTCTCGAAGGCCGAACTGTCGCCAAGGTCATGCCGGGGTTGGCACACACCGAGGTGCCCGATGGCGTCGAGGCGGAGTGGGTCAGCGACAGGGGCCAGCTGGTCGAGGCCTGCTTGTGGGGTGCGCCCTTCGCCACCGCGCGGCGACGAGCCACCGTGCTGCCTGCCAGCGCCACGCTCACCGCGTCCGGTGAGCCGGCGGCCGTCGCCGACGTCGGAGCCCACCTGTACGAGCCGGACGACGCCGTGATCCGGGCCGGGCTGGTCAGCGAGTTCGCCTCCCAGATCGGCGGGTGGCTGACCGATCCGCACATTGCCTACGTGAGCACCGACGCGCAGGTCGCCACCCCGTTGGCTCGCGGATTTCGGGTCGTGGAGGAGCTGCCATTTCGCGAGAAGCCGCTCAAGGCCGCGCTGCAGGTGCGACGCGTGGGCACGCTGACCATCAAGAAGCGAGGCGTCGAGATCGTCCCCGAACAGCTCATCAAGCGCATGAAGCTCACGGGCCCGAACACCGCACTCGTGGTCATGACCCGGGTCCAGGACCGAGGCCGCGCGTTCCTCGTCGCGCCCCACTGACGGTAACGGCATGAAACATTGAGGCATGGATCTCAATGCCGATCTCGGCGAGTCATGGGAGCGCTGGCGATCCGGTGAGGACGTCGAGCTGCTCGACGTCGTCACCAGCGCCAACGTGTGCTGCGGGGCGTACGCCGGTGACACCGACCTGATGCTCGCCACGTGCGAGGCGGCAGTCGAGCGCGGCGTCACCATCGGCGCGCAGGTCGGCTACCCCGATCGCGAGGGATTTGGTCGTGTGCCGCTGAACCTCGGCGACAGCGCGCTGATCGCGACGGTGCGAGAGCAGATCGATGCGCTGGCGGTCGAGGCCGACGCAGCTGGCGGAAGCGTCTCGTACGTCAAGCCGCACGGAGCCCTCTATCACGCGATCGCGACTGACCACCGTCAAGCGGCCGCCGTCGTGGAGGCCATCGTCGGCTACGGACTCCCGCTGCTCGGCCCACCGGACTCGATGTCCCTCCGCCTGGCTGCAGCCGAAGGGCTCCCGGTCGTGCGCGAGGGGTTCGCCGACCGGGCCTACTCCCCCGATGGCACGCTCGTGCCGCGCACCCAGCCAGGCGCCGTGCTGGAGTCGCCCGATCAGGCAGCGGCCCAAGCAGTGTCGCTGATCAGTCGCGTCGAATCCGTGTGCGTGCACAGCGACTCTCCCGGCGCGCTCGACACAGCTCGAGCGGTGCGCGCCGCCTTGACGGCCGCCGGGGTCACGGTGGCAGGACTGTTCGGGTGAAACTGCTTCCCTGCGGCGATCGCGCGGTGCTGCTGGACTGCGAGAGCCTCACCGAGGCGCGCCGGTGGCACACTGCACTCGCCGGTGAGCACGCCGGCCACATCGTCCTCGGTGCTCGCACAGTCCTCGTGCACGGAGACCCACCGCGGATCCGCGACCTGGTGAGCCGCACGTCGCCCGCCGACGAGCTGGTCGACGCGACCACCGCCCGTGAGGTCGAGATTCCGGTCATCTACGACGGACCAGACCTCGACGAGGTCGCCCGCCAGACCGGCCTCACGACAGCACAGGTCATCGCGGCTCACACCGGTACGCCGTGGGTAGCAGCCTTCGGTGGCTTCGCCCCCGGTTTTTCCTACCTCGTCGACGGCGACCCCCGCTTGAACGTCACCCGCCGTTCCACGCCACGGACCGCAGTTCCCACTGGATCAGTGGGCCTGGCCGGGGAGTTCAGCGGCGTGTATCCACGAGCGTCTCCCGGGGGCTGGCAGCTGGTGGGCCACACCGACCTGCCGACGTGGGACACCACGCGCGACCCGGCTGCGCTGCTTCTGCCGGGGACCGTCGTGCGCTTCAGGGAGGCGACGTGAGCCTCATCGTCGAGCAGCCAGGCGCCCGTCCACTGCTGCAGGACCAGGGCCGGCCCGGCCAAGCGGCGCTAGGCGTCAGCCCATCGGGGGCTTTCGACCGGGGCGCCCACCGACAGGTCAACGCGCTGCTGGGCAATGACGAGAACGCCACCGTCGTCGAGATGCTGCTCGGCGGGCTGGTCGTGACGGCGACCGCCGACCACACCGTCGCCGTCGCCGGCGCCATCGGACCCGTCACGATCGACGGACGGCAAGCCGCGCACGGCCGTGCCGTGCTGCTACGCCGGGGCCAGCGCCTCGCCATCGGTCAGGTGACGTCCGGACTCCGCGCCTACCTCGGCGTCGCTGGCGGATTGACAGGGGACCTCGAACTGGGGTCCCGGTCCTCGGACACCCTGTCGGGCCTGGGCCCCGCTCCCCTGGCGGCTGGCGACGAGCTCGTCGTGGGGAAGCCGGCGGCGGTCCCCGCCCTGCCCGACGTGCCTGCCCTGATGCGCACCGGCAGTCTCACCCTCGAGGCGGTGCTTGGTCCCCGCGATGACTGGTTCACCGACGCCGCCGTTGCCTCCCTGCTGTCGACCGGGTGGGGTGTCACACCCGACTCCGACCGGGTCGGCGTGCGCCTCGCCGGGCCAGCGTTGCAGCGGGCACGCGATGTCGAACTACCCAGCGAGCCGTGCGTCCGTGGCAGTGTCCAGGTGGCATCCGATGGTCGCCCGATCGTCTTCGGCCCGGACCACCCTGTCACCGGCGGTTATCCGGTCATCGCTGTCGTGGTGGACGCCGACACCGACCTGTTGGCCCAGGCCAGACCGGGTGATGTCGTCAGGTTCGTCCGGAGGGCCTGACGGCCTGACATCATGCTGCGATGAAGGATCTGCGCAGTGTCGTCGTCCGCCTCGTCATCGGTTCGTTCGGGGTGGCCGCCCTGCTCGGCGTCATCGCCCTGATCGGCGGCGGCAGCTTCGGCGAGACCGAGGGGCGCATCCTGCGGACCACCGTCATCGTCGGCCTGGAGTCGATCGCGGTGCTGTGCTACCTCACGGTGGCCGGGCGGTCGTCCGCGTGGCTCGGCGTGCTGGGCGGAGCCGTGTCGTTGGTGCCGTTCGGCCTCGCCCTGGTCCTCACCTGGTCCGACGGTGACCTCGGCGAGAACCTGTGGCGGGCGTTCGGCGTCTCGATCACCCTCGCGGCCACGCTCGCGCAGGCGTGCCTTCTCATCGGGCTGACCCACCGTCGCCGACTTCTGCTGGTCGTGACGCTGGCCATGACGTCAATCGTCGCGGGGATGATCATCGGCCCGATCCTGGACATCGGTGGCATCGACGATCTCTACTGGCGCGTGTTCGGTGTCATCGCCATCTTCGACGCGCTGGGCACCGTGGTGCTGGTGGCGCTCCGGGTCTTCGACAGCGGCCCCGAGCAGTCGGCTGCCACCCGTGGGTCAGACCTGTCGGCTGCGGTGGAGTCTCGCTTGAACCATGCCGCCGCCGCACGAGACACGACTCCCACCGACCTGCTCAACCGCATGCTGGACGATCTGGGCTGAGTCAAAGCCCTACGAGTCGCAGGTCTGCACGTCGATGCCGTCGACCGGCAGACGGCCTCCGGCCGGTGTCGAGCCCGTGAGCACGTCAATGAGAGCGCGCATCGCAGGCGGACCCGCGCCGAAGAGAGCGATCTTGGTGGCTGCGCGGCTGTTCTGCAGCGGGTAGGGCCGATCAGTGGTGACGACGATGTCGGCTGATCCGCCCGCGGTGGTGTTCCCGAGCAGCTGAACGACCGGTCCGCTGCCGATCGAGGTGTCGCTGGCCTTGGCCGCCGCGACGAAAGCGGCCACGAGGTCCGGTGATCCCATTGGCCTGAACGACGTGGGCTCCGGCACGTCCTCGCACGGCTCGGCAACCACGGTGACCGCCGCGGCGCTGAGCCCGACCGCCTCCTCGAGGTGTGAGCCCGGCTCACCCGGCAGCTCACGAGAGGCGTCCGCATGCAGCAGGTAGGCGATCGTGCGCGCCGCCGAGGCTCGCGCCTGCGCCTCCGGCAGGTCGCCGGACCGCAGCGCCTCGAGCATCGAGTCGTGGGCCTGCAGATTGTCGGCTGGCATCAAGGCCACGTCGCTCCCCGCCTTGACCGCCTCGACGGCCGCCTTGCCGCCGGGATAGCTCTTCATCACCGCGCCCATGCCGAGCGAGTCACTGACGACCAACCCGTCGAAGTCCATCCTCTCGCGCAGCTCGGTCGTGATGACCTGGCGCGACATCGATGCCGGCACTCCCTTGTCGAGGAGCGGCACATCGAGATGCCCGGTCATGATGCCCGGGACGCGGACATCGATCGCTGCCTCAAACGGCACGAGGTCGTGATTGCGGAAGCGATTCTCGTCGCTGTCCAGGATCGGGAGGCCCTTGTGGCTGTCGGTGCTCACGTTGTGCCCCGGAAAGTGCTTGGCGACCGAGATGATCCCCGCCTCGGAGTAGCCGTCGACGGCGGCTACCACGGCGCGCGCGACAGTCTGCGGATCGGTGCCGGCCGAGCGTGACCCGATGATGGGGTCATCGACGCCGATCGTGATGTCGCTGGTCGGGGCAAAGACCGTGTTGAATCCCGCCGCTCGCAGCTCCGCCCCCGAAGCACGTGCCGCAGCGGTGACGGCCGCCGCACCCGAGGTCGAGTCTCCGGCAATGGCCGCGCCCGCTGACATGAAGGTCGGGAACGGGGTCAGCGGCGCCGCCAGACGGGCGACCAATCCGCCTTCTTGATCGATCGGGATCATCACCGGCACACCGCGCTCTGAACCAGCGGCCTGCATCTGGTCGTTGAAGTCGGTGACGGTCGCCAGCGGATCGGAGGTGGTGACGTCAAGAATGCGATTGCCGGTGACCATGGCGCCGGCGAAGTGCCGGTCGCGGATCAGCGCGAGGGAGGACTCGTTGTCGAAGTGCCGCGCCACGATCAGCTGTCCGGCCAGCTCCTTCAGCGTCAGATCCTTCGCCTTCTGCGCGGCTTCTGCGCGCTCCTTCTCGGTGGGTCCCCAGCCAACCGGTTCGGCCGGCGTCGACGGTGCCGGGGCCGGAGCCGACTTCACCGGCGCGGGTTCGGACCGTGCGGACCGATCGAGCGCCGTCGCGGTCACGGCCGAGCCGATCACGAGGGCGGCGACCGCCGCGACGAGCGCGGGACGCCGACTTCGAGTCTCCCGTGCGTGCCGCATGTCAGGCAGCCACCACCTGGGTGACGGGCATCCCGGAGTCGACCGGGAGGTCCAGCGATGACGGCGGGAGACCGCGGCGCACGACTTCGGCTCCGAGCGCCGCCACCATGGCGCCGTTGTCGGTGCACAGCCCCATCCGCGGCACACGGACCTCGATACCCGCGGCCGCAGCGCGCTCCTCGACCATGGCGCGCAAGCGGCTGTTCGCTGCGACGCCACCGCCGACGATCAACGTGTCGATGTCGTGATCGCG
Organism: Aeromicrobium sp.; assembly: GCF_049586495.1. Lineage (GTDB taxonomy): Bacteria > Actinomycetota > Actinomycetes > Propionibacteriales > Nocardioidaceae > Aeromicrobium. The sequence goes on from NZ_JBAVCB010000243.1 coordinate 6,640, forward strand.
GCAGGCCGCGACGGCCTTGGCGGTCAGCACGTCGCAGACGGCGTCCTGGAAGGAGGCCGCGATGTCGTTGACCGGTACTGCGCGACCCATGCGGCGTTCGTGCTGCACATGTCGGGAGACGGCACTCTTGAGCCCGGAGAAGGAGAAGTCGTAGCGATACCGGTCGCGGTCCCGGCCGTGCGTGAGACCGCGCGGAAACGCGATGGCTGTCGGGTCGCCCTCACGTGCCACACGATCGATGTGTGGGCCACCCGGGTACGGCAGGTCAAGCAGCCGGGCGACCTTGTCGAAGGCCTCTCCCGCGGCGTCGTCGATGGTCTGACCGAGCAGGGTGATGTCCGAGGAGATGTCGTCCACGAGCAGCAGCTCGGTGTGACCTCCTGACACCAGCAGAGCGGCCACCCGGCGGTCGAACCGTCCGTGCTCCAGCTGATCGACCGCCACGTGGGCGGCTAGATGATTCACGCCGTACAGCGGCTTGTCGTGGGCCAGAGCCAGCGCCTTGGCCGCAGCGACGCCCACCAGCAACGCACCGGTGAGACCGGGACCAGAGGTGACCGCGATGGCGTCGACGTCCTGCACACGCACGCCGGACTCGGCATAAGCCTGCTGCAACGTGGGCACCATGGCCTCGAGGTGGGCGCGGCTGGCGACCTCGGGCACGATACCGCCGAAGCGCACGTGCTCGTCCATGCTCGAGCTCAGCGCGTGGGCCAGCAGCTCGGTGCCGCGGACGATGCCGACTCCTGTCTCGTCGCACGAGGACTCGATGCCCATCACCAATGGTTCAGCCACGCCGCCATTGTGTCAGGCGGACGAACTGGCGCAGACGGCCTAGCATCGACAGGTGCAATGGGTGACGTGGCAGCAGGCGGCGACGGCCAGTGCTGGCCTCACCGTCGCCTGGCTGGTGTTGCGCGGCCGTCGACCATCGGCCGCAGCCCTGGCCGCTGGCACGCAGGAGCTCGCCCTGATCTCCGCGCTGTACGCGGTCTGGCGACTCGGCTTCCAGCTGCCGCTGACCCACGAGGCCGGGGCATTGGATCGCGCACGCCAGATCGCCGAGGTCCAAGAGAGGCTGCACCTGCCAAGCGAGCTGTCGGTGCAGCAGGCTGTGCTGCCGCACGACTGGCTGGCGAATCTGCTGAACGACTACTACGCCGTGGCTCACGTGCCGGGGCTGATCGTGTTCATGATCTGGTTGTTCGTGCGGCACCGTGACTGCTACCCCCATTGGCGCAACGGTCTGGCGCTGTTGACGGGGGCGTCGTTGCTCTTGCACTTCGTCAGAGTCGCCCCTCCCCGATTCATCCTCGAGCTGGGCTTCGTCGACCTGTCCCAGCGCTTCGGCTTCGACGTGTACGGACCGCCCGGTTCGGCCGTCTCGGACCAGTTCGCTGCGATGCCGTCGATCCACGTGGGGTGGGCGGCCGTGGTCGCGCTGGGTGCCGTAGCCGCATCTCGCAGCGCGTGGCGCTGGGTGGCCTTCTCCCACCTGCCGCTCACGGTGTTCGCGGTGACCGCCACGGGACACCATTGGTGGCTCGACGGCGCCGCGGCCATCGCCCTGCTGCTGGTCGGTCTGCGAATCGACACGGTGGCACGTCGGCGCATCGTCGCACGGCGTCCCACGGTCGCGACGGTGCAGACGCCAGCGATCTAGCCACGCCCGACTGGTGGGTTCAGTCCTTCTTCGCCGCTCGCTTGGCTGCTCGCGCTGCGTACTCCTGTTCGTCGAGGCGCTTGGCCTCCTCCAGCGAGGGCGCCGTGCCGCCGTGCCGAGCCGGTGCCCACCACTGGCCCTGCGGGCTCAGGGGGTACTGCTCGATGGCGTGGTCCAGCAGCGCGGTCATGGCTTCGCGCAGCCGCTGGGTCTCGGCGACAGGGTCCTCGCCCGTGACGTGGAGCGGTGCGCCGACGTGCAAGCCGATGGTCTTGCCCCGGCCCCTCATGTCGCCTTCGTGATCCTTGGTCTTGAGCAGCTGCGTGCCCCAGGTGACCATCGGAATCAGCGGCACACCGGCCTCGGCTGCCATGCGGACTGCACCGGTCTTGAGCTCCTTGATCTCGAAGGACCGACTGATCGTGGCCTCTGGGAAGATGCCGACGATCTCGCCGCTGCGCGCCAGGTCGACGGCGTCGCGGTACGACTGTTCGCCGTTGGCCCGGTCGACCGATATGTGGTGGTACGACCGCATGAGGGGTCCGGAGATCTTGTGGTCGAAGGCGTCCTTCTTGGCCATGAACCGCACGAGTCGCTTGCTGGGCTGTGCCGCGAGTCCGTCGAAGATGAAGTCGACGTAACCGATGTGATTGGCTGCCAGGATCGCTCCGCCAGTGCGCGGGATGTGCTCGGTGCCCGACGTCTGGAACTTGATGCCCAGTGCCTTGAACAGCGTCTTGGCGGTCAGGATCGTGGCGGGGTACGTGAAGTCGCGCATGCGGTCACACTACCCAGTGGACAGCACCCCAGACTCGGTTCAGTCGTCCTCGATCACGTGGACTGCGGCTTCCTCCGCGCTGGAGCCAGCGCCGTCGATACCGACGTCATCGCCGACGAGCTCGGACTCGGTGTCCTCGCCGCGACCCCCGTCTGGGTCGACCAGCCGGCCCGCGCGCTCCCGTCCGACCTCACCGCCGACCTGTTCGCCCTGCTCTTCATAGGGGTCCGGGTCGGGCATCTCCTGCGCGATGCGCTGATCGAAGGACTCGCCCTCCAGCGCCTCGTCGGCTGTGGTGCCGAATCCTTCGCCGCGATACGACTCCGGCGGCGAGTAGCCCTCGTCCAGCACGTCGCCGACGCCGCGATCCTCCAGGGTGTCCTCGGGCTGGCGCTGGTCGAGGACCTCGCTCTGTTCCATCTGCTCGGCACCGTCATCGGGGGTCATCTCGGTCATGTCTTCACAGTGCCACGCTCGGCTCAATCGGCAAGTGGGCGTTGCATCACGATCGCGTCGATCCCACCCGGGTAGTACTTGCTGCGTCGGTGGATCTCGACGAATCCTGAGTCGACGTACAGGGCCAGCGCTCCGGAGTTGTCCTCGGCGACCTCGAGCAGCATGCGAGCAGCGCCGCGCCGCCCCGCGTGATCGGTGAGCTGGGCGAGCAGGTCACGGCCCACTCCGCGACGGCGAGCCTCGGGAAGTGTGGCAAGGCGATCGAGATCGGCGGTGTCGCCCGCGACCCGCACCACGCCGAAGGCATCTCCGGACGTCGTGATCAGCACGTCCTGGTGCGGATCGGTCACGGCGCTCTCCAGCAAGGACGTGCCCCACGCGTCAGCGCCGAAGCACGCGACCTCGATCGCCAGCAGCCTCAGGACGTCCTCGGTCGATGCGCGGCGGATCATCGGATCATCGGGCAGCGCGCGGTTGGGCATCCGGCCGACGCAGGTACAGCGGTTCCAGCGGAAGATCGACGTGGCGCCCGTCGGCCACCAGACCCGCGAGGGCGCTGGCGCGGGGCAGAAGATCACCTCGTGCGTCGAGCGTGTCGGGGTAGAGGGCCGCGCCGGGACCGTAGGCCGGGAGGTCTGGGCACTGGAATGCCAGATCCGCGGGGCTCAGCACGTGCGGTCCGTCCAGGCGACTGCCGTTGGCGCCGTACTTGGCCCAGTAGACCTCCTTGCGCCGGGCGTCCGTGGCCACGAGGAACTCGGTCTCAGACTCCACGTCGGCAGCGATGACATCCAGTGTGCACACGCCGTGCGTCCGTATGCCCAGGGTGGACGCGAGCGTCAGTGCCGTGACCACGCCCACCCGCAATCCGGTGAATGGTCCCGGGCCGACCCCGACGGCCACGTCAGTCAGCTCGGCCATCGTCACGCCGGCCTGGACGAGTGCGTCACGGATGATGGGGGCCAGCTGCTCACCGTGCGCCATCGCCCCACTCGCACCGGCCTCGCCGATCACCGAGGAGCCGTCGTGCACCGCCGCCGTGATCGCGGCGGTGGCGGTGTCGAAGGCGAGCAGCAGCACCCCCCGAGACTAGAACACCGCTGGATGCGCTCAGTCGTCAGTGGAGTCGGCCAGGACCGTCGAACGCAGCGGGACGCCTGCCCAACGCGTTCCGCGCGGCTTGATGGTGACGACGCGCGGCGCGTCGTCCTCGCCGGGCTCGGGTTCCACCTCGCCCTCGTGCTTGGTGCCCAGTGGGTCGATTGGGCGCGGACCGCGCACCTCGATGCGCACGTGCAACCAGCTGTCGTTGAGCTGCTCGGCCATGCCGTCACCCCACTCGACCACCGTGATGGCGTTGGCGGCTGCAGCGTCCAGATCGATGTCGTCGAGCTCGGCGGCAGCGCCCAACCGGTAGGCGTCGACGTGCACCAGATTCGGGCCATCCACCAACGACGGGTGCTCGCGGGCCAGCACGAACGTGGGCGACGTGATGGGGCCCCGCACTGCGAGCGCATCGCCGAGTCCTTGCGTGAACGTGGTCTTGCCGGCCCCCAGGTCGCCGGAGAGCACCAGCAGGTCCCCCGGGTTCAGCAGCCGGCCCACCCGACGCGCCAGATCCTTCATCAGGTCCGGTGTCGGAACCTCGCGTGAGAGCCACAACGTCTTGGCGAACTCGATCAGTGGACCGTCTTGTCGCACGGGGTGATAGAACCGCCGCGTCCAGAATTGCACCGTCTCGGGCAGCTCCTCGCGGACGTGCAGCCAGATGCCGTCCTTGCCGCGTTCCTCGGCCGTGTCCTCCGCGACACCAACCATGGCCGAGGCGACACCCCGGTCCTGCAGGTCCGGGTCGACCGCGACCCGCCTCAGCCCGAGAAGTCCGTCGCGACTCTCGTCGAACAGCAGCGCTCCCATGGGGTGATCGCGACGCTGCACCAGCAGACCGCCGGGACCAGCCAGCACCCGCCGCACCGACTCGACCGTCTCGTCCATCGCCGTCGACGGCGGATCGAGGGCCTGACGCACCCCGAACGACCGGTGGATCACGTCCACGACCTGCTCGGCGTGCTCCGGGCCGGCATCGATGACGTTGAGGGCGGTCATTCCAGATCCTTCCGGACTCGATCGACGACGTCCTCGATGGCGTCCGTCACCTGTTCGTGCTCCTCGAAGAGCACCATGTGGCCGGCACCCTCCACCTCGACCAGGTCCGCGTCGGCGATGCGCTGGGCGAGTCGGCGACTCGCGTTGATCGGGGTGATCTGGTCATGGGTCCCGCACACGACCGTGGTGTGTGCCGCGGCGACTGTGGGCAGGCCCGGCGTCAGGTCGAGCCCGACGAAGTTTGCGTAGAAATCCGTCAGTACGTGCACCGGGGCACGCAGGAGCATCTCGTTGGTCATGTCGACGTGTCGCTCGTGCGCCTTCGGTCCGAGGCCCCAGCGCTTGATCAGCGTGTAGCTGTTGAAGGTCCGCCCCCACTGCAGCACCGGACTGGCCGCTCTCAGCAACGGAACCATGTAGCGGAGTGCGGGGAGATCACCCGTGGCTCCGGCCGCCGTCGTGCTGATCAGCACCACACCACGCACCCGACGCGCGAACAGCTCCGGAGCGTCGATGGCCAGCTGCATGATCGACATGCCACCCATCGAGTGGCCGACGAGGATCACTGGGCCCCGTGGGACGACCTCGTCCATCACCGTCGCAAGATCAGAGGCGAGGTCGGACAGCGACGATCCTCTGGCGCCGGAGCGGCCGGACCTGCCGTGGGAGCGCTGGTCCATGAAGACCATGCGCACGGCGCCCCGCATCGCCAGCCGCTGGTAGTGCCAGCTGTCGAGGGTGCACATCCAGCCATGCACGAAGACGACCACCGGCATCTCACGGTCCGCCTCGTCGACCTCGACGTTGATCGAGACGCCGTCATCGGCGGTCACCGCGAGTGGGGTCGAGTGCACCGATCCGAACTCGACGTCCTCGCCACGACGAAGCCGCCGCGAGGTCGACCGACGATTGTTCAAGACGGTCGCCGCGAGGCCCGACGCCACGAAGGCTCCGGCCGTTGCGGCGATGCGAGCGGTCCGATTCATCGTTGCCCACGATATGTGCGCACGACCCGGCCACCGACGCGGGTCACGATCTCGTACGCGATGGTGCCCGCCGCGACGGCCCAGTCCTCGGCCGTGGGCTCGCCGTCGGATCCCGGTCCGAACAGGGTGATCACGTCGCCGCGCGCCGCCTCGCGGTCGCCGAGATCGACCACGATCTGGTCCATGCAGACGCGCCCGACCTGCGCGATCGACTCTCCCCGCCACCCGGCCAACAAGTGGTTGGATCCGGTGACTGGTATGCCCTCGCCGTAGCCCAGAGGCAGGAGCCCAAGCGTTGTCTCGCGATCGGTGGTGAACGTGTGACCGTAGGAGACGCCAGAGCCTGCTGGCACCCGCTTGATCGCCGCCAACCTCGCGCGCAGCGTCATCACCGGGGTCAGCGCGACCTCGTGGACCAATCCGGGGGCTGGATTGATGCCGTAGGACGCGATCCCCACGCGGACCAGGTCGAGGTGCGACGACGGCCGGGTGAGCGTGGCGGCCGAGTTGGCGATGTGCCGAAGTCCCGGAGCGAGACCAGCGGCCTCCATCTCGGCGACGGCAGCGTCGAACACCCGCTGCTGATCGTCGTTGGCCGGGTGGGCCGGCTCATCCGCGCAGGCGAAGTGGGACCACACTCCCGTGATGTCGACCCGACCCGCGACGTGGTGCGCTGCCGCCGCCTCGACCAGCCTCGACCAGTCATCCCCCAGAGCGCCATTGCGCGCCAGGCCCGTGTCGACCTTGAGCTGGGCTCGCGGTCGCGGCGCACTGGCGACGATCTGATCGAGCTGGTCGACCGAGGACGCCGTCATCTCGACGTCGGCCGCGACCGCCGCGGCCACGTCCTCATCAGGTGCGGCCAGCCAGCACAGCAGTGGCCCAGTGTCGCCGCCGCGGCGCAGCGCGAGAGCCTCATCGACCGTCGCGACGCCCACCCAGTCGGCGCCAGCCTCACGGGCCGCCAGCGCGATCGGCAGCGTGCCGTGGCCGTAGCCGTTGGCCTTGACGACCGCCATCAGAGCGGAGGTCGGGGCGCACGCGGACAGAGCCTCGATGTTGCGGCGGTACGCGTCGAGATCGATGATCGCCTCCGCCTGCGGGCCGCTCATGCCCAGCTCTCCTGCAGCACGTGCGTCAGGGAACCGGCGAGGAACGCGGCCAGGGTGCGCGGCAGCGCCGCGGCCACCGCGGACGCGGTGACCGGACC
>NZ_JBAVCB010000244.1:0-6003 GCF_049586495.1 Aeromicrobium sp.
GTCTCGCAGTACGAAGACGCGCTCCAGCAGGACCTCAGCCCCGGCTTCCACGAGGTCGTGAGTCGACAGCACGCCGCGGTGGTCGCCGCCCGGGACGAGATCAAGGCCCTCCAGAGCGCTGGCTGACCCGGAGGCGCCCTGCCGAGTCAAGGCCTTACGGCCGACTCAACCGCGCTGTCTGACGACGCCGCCGGACATTGTTCGGGAAGTCGAGGCGCAGGACGGGCAGGACATCACAAGCATGGCCGACCTGTCGGTCTCCCAGCTGGTCACGCCGCCTGTGCGCTGATCGGTGCAAGACATGTCGTTCGAGATCGACGCGTGGCATCGAAAGCATGGCCGACGTCAGGGGCCACAAAACAAGCCGCTCGTCATGACACGAGTGCAGTAGGCCACGCTGGGGCCTGCGCCCGTGCCTGAAGCAGCGCGGAACGTACACGAAAGCAGCGTAGGTGTCAAGGTGTCACGCCGTGTTCAAAAAACTCTAGAGAATTCTTAGTTTTGCCACCGGTTCGCTCTCATCGCAGTAAGTTTGCCCGATCGACACGCCTCATCGGACTCGGGGACGATGATCAACAGCAAGGTGACTCCCTATGTCTGACGCCTCGATCGACCTGCTGGCCCGCACCGGTATCAACCTGGCAGCGATGCTCGTGCTGATAGGCCTGCTCTATCGGCCCAAGCAGTCGGTCGCGTCCATGCCACTGGTGTTGGCTTCCCTCAACGCGGGTCTGTTTGGCGCGCTCGCCGCCATCACAGGCGGCGAGTTTGCCGCTGGCATCGGCTTTGGTCTCTTCGGATTGCTGTCGCTGCTGCGTCTGCGGAGTGCGGCATTCACCATCAAGGACGTCGCCTACACCTTCATCTCACTGATCCTTGGCTTGGTCAACGGCCTGCCGGATCGTGACTTCGTGTTGACCGGGGTCGTGAACGCCGCCCTCCTGATCGTGGTGTGGGTGGCCGATGACAGCCGCTCCAAACAGGCGTCCCGCGTCATGCGCCTGACCCTCGAGCGCGCAGTCACTGATCCGACGGAGGTCAAGGCGGACCTGGTCGCCCGTCTGTCGGTCGAGGTTCTCAGCGTCGTGATCGAGGAGATCGACTTCGTGCGTGAGACGACGCTGGTCACGGTTCTGTACGTCGCGTCGCCTGGAGCGGCGGCCGTCACCAGCGCCGAGCAGCTGGCACAGCCGAGGAGGGGTTAGCGATGACAGCTCTCGATTTTGATCTCGACGGCGCCCCGTCCCGTCGGCCGAGCGTCTCGTCGAGACGATCTGCCGACATGCTGACTCTCGTGCGTTCTCCGGAGGTGCTGCCACAGGCCGCACGACCTCTGATCGCCGTCGGCTCAGAAGACCCCGGCACCTTCGCGCTGGACCGTCTAGCCACCGTGTCTCTCGCGGAGATGGTCGAGCATGCCGCACTGATGCATCGCACCGACCGCAAGTACTTCGCACCGTTGACGACTGTGCGATCTTTGATTGATGTGTTGTCCGACAGCCATCGAGTGCTGGAGATCGACGGCCGTTGGTCGACCCTCTACCGGACGTTGTACTACGACACCGAGAATCTCGACGCGTGCCGTCACCACGTGCAGAAGCGTCGACGTCGCTGGAAGGTGCGCTCGCGCCTGTACGTCGAAGACGGTCTGTGCAGGATCGAGGTCAAGACCAAGGACAATCGCGGTCAGACCCACAAGGTCATGGGTCCAAGCAGCCCGTCTCGGTACGGTGAGCTCAGCGGTGCGGAGCTCGACTTCGTGACCACCCATCTGGGAGTGACTCACCCCGAGGTCGATACCAGCTCGATGGTGCAGAGCGCTGAGGTGTCCTACCGGCGCGCGACGCTGGCGAATCTCGACCACGGCACCCGCGTCACGATCGACTGGAACCTGCACTGCCGACTCGAAGCCGGCGACGTCTGGATCGACCCTGCCTACGCGCTGATCGAGACCAAGGGCCCAGTGCTGCCATCGGTGGGCGACCGGGCTCTCAGTTCCTTGGGGACACGGCCTCGGTCATTCAGCAAGTATGCGGCGGCCGTGTCGATGATGACCCCCACGATCGCCGACAACGATGTGCGCTTCCTGCAGGGGTCGATCCTGCATCATCGATTCAGGGACACCTGAGGCTGCCGTCGACCCGTCCTCGGACCGAAGGCAGAACGTCCCACGCCACACCAGCCACGAAGGCCCCGCCGATGTCCCGGCGGGGCCTTCGTGGGTATGGCTGAATCAGTCGGTCAAGCCCGCCCCGGTGGGGATCAACCTGTCCGACTCGTCGTGGATGTCGGCGGAAATCTCGCGCAGCTTGTCCTCGTGCTGGCGGGCGTGATGAGCACAGAACAACAGCTCTCCACCTCCGCCAAGAGTGACCCGCACGTAAGCCTGGGCGCCGCAGCGGTCGCAGCGGTCGAGGGCTCCGAGGGAGGCAGTGGCTGTCAAGGTGTTCACGGTGGCCTGCTTCCTGTCCGTCCTGAACTGGGTGGGGGGTCTGCCTGGTTCAACATCACATCACGGTTCGGTATTCCTCGCCCGCGGGAGTGATGTACACCATGAATACTCCCGGGTGATGACAAATCAGCGCAGGCGCGCAGGCGCACGGGCCGCGTGTCTGGCTCCTCTCGTGGGTTGACCGGATTATCGTGGAGGCACACCTCCGGAAGGGGACACCACCATCGACACCACCACCTACGACGCGCGCAACCTGCTCGTGCTCGAGGGCCTCGAAGCGGTGCGCAAGCGCCCGGGCATGTACGTCGGGTCGACCGACACCCGTGGTCTCATGCACTGCTTGTGGGAGATCATCGACAACTCGGTCGACGAGGCGCTGTCGAACCACGGGTCTCACATCGACGTCATGCTGCACGCCGATGGCTCGGTCGAGGTGCGCGATGAGGGCCGCGGTGTCCCGGTGGATCGGGAGAAGAAGACGGGCTTGACCGGTGTCGAGGTGGTCTACACCAAGCTGCACGCTGGCGGAAAGTTCGGCGGCGGCTCGTACAACGCCACGGGTGGTCTGCACGGCGTTGGCGCCTCGGTCGTCAATGCCCTGTCCTCGCGCATGGACGTTGAGGTCGACAAGGGCGGGGCCACGTGGGCGATGTCGTTCCGCCGCGGTGAGCCAGGTGTGTTCGACGGCGACACCCCCGACTCGGCCTTCTCGCCGGACAACACGCTGCGCAAGGTCGGCAAAGTCGCCAAGGCGCGCACTGGCACCCGAGTCCGCTACTGGGCTGACCCGCAGATCTTCATCAAGACCGCCACCTTCGCCTACGACGAGCTGGTGGCGCGGGCTCGCCAGACCGCATTCCTGGTGCCGGGCCTCGAGCTGGTCATCCGGGATGAACGCGGTCCAGAGCTGCACGAGGAAAAGTTCCGGTACGACGGTGGCATCGCCGAATTCTGCGAGTTCTTGGCCACTGACGAGGCCGTCACCGACGTCATGCGACTGCAGGGCGAGAACACCTTCACCGAGACCGTCCCGATGTTGGACGCCAAGGGGCACATGACCCCACAGGACGTCGAGCGAGTGCTGGGCGTCGACATCGCGGTGCGGTGGGGCACCGGCTACGACCCCACGGTCTCGTCGTTCGTCAACATCATTGCCACGCCCAAGGGCGGCACCCACGTCAGTGGATTCGAGCGAGCCATCACGAAGAGTTTCAACGACGTCTTGCGGGGCACCCGGTTGCTCAAGAGTGGCGACCCGGACGTCACCAAGGAGGACGTGCTGGAGGGCCTCACCGCGATCGTCACGGTCCGGCTCGCCGAACCACAGTTCGAGGGGCAGACCAAGGAGATTCTCGGCACGCCGGCGGTCACCAAGATCGTCAATCAGATCGTCACCCGCGAGCTCACGGCATTCTTGTCCTCGAACAAAGTGGCCCACAAGGCCAAGGCCCGCCAGGTCATGCAGAAGGTGGTCGACGCGTCACGCACGCGCCTGGCGGCCCGCCAGCAGCGCGATACGCAGCGGCGCAAGAATGCGCTGGAGTCCAGCGCGCTGCCGGCCAAGCTGGCGGACTGCCGCAGCAACGATGTCGAGCGCTCTGAGCTGTTCATCGTCGAGGGCGACTCCGCTCTCGGCACCGCCAAGGCGGCGCGCGACTCGGAGTTTCAGGCGCTGCTACCCATCCGCGGCAAGATCCTGAACGTCCAGAAGGCCAGCATCGCCGACATGCTCAAGAACGCCGAGTGCTCCTCGATCATTCAGGTGGTCGGCGCCGGCTCGGGGCGCACCTTCGATCTGGCGAACGCACGCTACGGTCGCATCATCTTCATGGCCGACGCCGACTCCGACGGAGCGCACATTCGCTGCCTGCTCGCCACGCTGTTCTACCGCTACATGCGCCCATTGTTGGAGGAGCGGCGGGTCTTCACGGCTGTACCGCCGCTGCACCGCATCGAGCTGTCCAGTCCCAAGAAGGGACAGGATCAATACATCTACACCTACTCCGACGCCGAGCTGCAGCGGAAGCTGGCCGAGCTCAAGCGCAAAAATGTGCGCTGGAAGGATCCGGTGCAGCGCTACAAGGGTCTGGGCGAAATGGATGCCGATCAGCTGGCCGAGACGACGATGGAGCCTCGGCACCGCACACTACGACGGCTGACGGTCGATGACGCAGCGGAGGCCGATCACGTCTTCGAACTGCTCATGGGCAACGACGTTCCACCCCGCAAGGAGTTCATCGTCCAGGGCGCCTACGACATCGACGTCGACCACATCGACGCCTGAGCAGAGCTCGCCCTGCGACAAGCGCCCAGCCACATCACGGTGCAGGGCTTGTCGCTGGCGACCGCGTGTCTCAGACGACGGGCTGCAGCAGACCTGTGTCGACGTCGTAGAGGAAGCCGCCGACGGACACGTCGGCGGGGATGAGCGGGTGGCTCGTGACGCGATGCACGTCGGCGCGAATGGTGGCCCTCTGGTCGACGATTGCGCCCAACGTCATCCAGGAGGCGTCGGAGCCGGTCGCCTCGGAGACCCGGGCCTTCAACTCATCCTCGGTCGACGTCGCCATGGCGCATCGAGTGTGCTCAACCACGAGGACGCGCTTGACCTGCAGGAGCGAGGCGCCGAGCACCAGCGCCACCAGCACTTGGTCGGTGACTCGACCGCCGGGATTGCGCATGATCTTGGCGTCACCGGGCTCCAGACCGATCATCTGCAACGGAGCGATGCGTGAGTCCATGCAGGTGACCATGGCCACCCCGGCCCGGGCGATGCCGTCGAATCCGGTCAGACCGAAGTCGTCGGCGAACTGGCGGTTGGCTTCCAGCAGATCGTCGAATTCGTTCACGAGTCCAAGATTAGCGGTCCTTGGGAACCGGTCGACGCAGCAGGACCAGGGCGAGGACCGCGGCGATGGCCGCGCAGACGGCTGCGCCGATGAACACGGCATGCAGCTGGGTGATGCCGGCATCGCGCACTGCGTCGCGGTAGGCCAGACACAGTGACGCCTTGCCGTTGCACAGTTCAGGGGCGGGCGGAATCTGCGCTGAGGCGGAGTAGAAGGCTCGCAGCCCGATCGTCGTCAAGGCGGAGATGCCCAGCAGCATGCCGATCATGCGCGCGACGATGAGCAATCCAGAAGCGACCCCGTGCACCGTGTCGGCAGTGTGTTCCAGCAGGACCGCGTTGACCGGTGCGATGGCGAGGCCAAAGCCGAGGCCGGCCGCTATCAGCGAGATCGTCTCGTAGCCGTTGTCCAGCGAGGTGGCATTCCACGTGGACATGTGCCAGAACGACACAGCGCTCAGGACCATGGCAGCCGCCGTCAGCGGCCCGGCGGGGATGCGGCGCAGCAGGTATCCGCCGATGACGGCGCCGACCGGAAGGGCGATCAAGAACCGCACCAGCACCAGCGCCGCGTCGAGCTGGGATTCGCGGTGGACCGTGAGTCGGGCGAAGAACGGAATGTCCACGAGCGCCGCGATCAGGGCCGCGCCCACGAAGAACGACACGACGAGCGCGCCCCACGCCGGTCGTGCGGCCAAAGCGC
>NZ_JBAVCB010000245.1:0-2975 GCF_049586495.1 Aeromicrobium sp.
GGCGAGCGCGATCCACGCAGCGAGGACCGCCAGCTCCTGCTCGACGCCGTGCTGGCCGCTACGGACGCCCTGGTCATCACCTACTCCGGCGCCGATGAGGTCACGGGGCGCCCCCGGCCGCCCGCCGTTCCGTTGGGCGAGCTGCTGGATGCCGCGAGGCTGACCGTCAGCGGGTCAGCCGATCACGTCTTGGTCCGCCACCCCCTGCAGCGGTTCGACGAGCGCAACTTCACCGCCGGACTGCTGGGCCGCGACACGCCGTTCTCCTTCGACGCCGCCTCCCGTGCGGCCGCGGTGGCTGGGCGATCACCAGCCGTCAGCCCGCCGTCGCTCGCCCAATTGGTGCTGCCTGCAGCCCCCGTCCAGGACGTCGATCTTGCAGCGCTGGGGGCGTTTCTGCGGACTCCGGCCAAGGACTTCCTGCGCCGCAGACTGGGTCTGAAGGTCTTCGATGACGACGATGTCATCGCCGACGCGATGCCGGTCGAGCTCGACGGCCTCCAGCGATGGGGGGTCGGCAGCGGCATGCTCGCAGACCGACTCGCAGGGCTGTCGCCCGTCGAGGCGCTGAACATGGCGTGGCGCCGCGGCGACCTTCCCCCAGGTCGGCTCGGGTGGGAGGTGGCGCGCGAGATCGCCGACACGGTGACTCCGCTGGCCGACCGGGCCTTGGACGTCATGGGCGGCGCCGATCGGTCCTCGCTCGACGTCGACGTGGATCTCGGTGACGGCCGGCACCTGCGCGGCACGGTCACGGGACTGCACGGCGAAAGAGTTGTCATCGTCAGCTACTCCACGTTCGGAGCCCGGCACTACCTGGATGCCTGGTTGCCGTTGCTGGCGCTCGCGGCGAGTCGCCCGGACACCGACTGGACGGCCGGCACGGTGGCGCGCACGAACAGCGGCCCTCGGCTGGTGGTGTTCTCGCCGATCGACCCCGAGGTCGCCAGGCACCACCTGCGGGATCTCGTGGCCCTGCGGGATGCCGGCATGGCGCAGCCGCTGCGACTCCCGCTCAAGACCGCTTTCGTGTTCGCCCAGTATGTCAAGAACCTCGAGCGAGCCACCGAGGTGCAGCAACAGCTGGCGCACGCCAAGGCCGCGGCTGAGTGGAACGACCGCTTCGCCAGGAACGGCCGGCTGATGGAGGGCGAGAACGCCAAGGACCACCACCGGCAGGTGTGGGGCCGTGGTGCGCCGTACGAGATCCTGCTGGACGCTCCGCCCGCTCTCGACCTCGCAACGCTCGCCGAACGCCTGTGGCGCCCCATCGTGGATGCGGCGGTGCTCGCATGACCGAGACCTTTGACCTGCTGGGCCCGCTGCCCCACGGAATCACCGTGCTCGAGGCCAGTGCGGGCACCGGAAAGACGCACACCGTCGGCGCGCTCGTGGCCCGCTTCGTGGCTGAGGGCGTCTGCTCGCTGGACAGCATGCTCGTCATCACCTTCGGTCGGGCCGCCAGCCAGGAGCTGCGCGAGCGAGTCCGGTCCCAGCTGGTCGAGGTGGCCCAGCAGCTGGCTCATCCCACGACGGCGCGGGCCACCAGCGGTGTCGTGGGCCACCTGGCCGCGGTCGACGATGCCGAGATCGGGGTGCGGCGTCAACGGGTGCTCGCGGCGCTCGCCTCCTTCGACTCCGCCACGATCGCCACCACCCACCAGTTCTGCGACGTCGTGCTGCGCTCGCTGGGCGTGGCTGGCGACTCCGACCCGGGCGTCACCCTGGTCGAGGACCTGGACGATCTCGTCGTCGAAGTGGTCGACGACCTGTTCCTGGCCCGTTACGGCACGCTGACCAAGCCGCCGATGTCCCGCGCGGATGCCGTGCAGCTGGCCCGTGCGGTGATCCAGGACGACGACCCCACGGTACTCACGCCTACCGACCCCGAGATCGGATCGTTGTCGCAAGAGCGGGTCCGCTTCGCCAGGGCCGTACGGCTCGAGGTCGGACGCCGCAAGCAGCTGCGCGGCCTGCTGTCCTACGACGACACCCTGGTTCGACTCAACGACGCTCTCGACGACCCAGCATCGCCTGCGCGGGGACGCATGCGGGCTCGCTGGTCCGTGGTGCTGGTCGATGAGTTCCAGGACACCAACCCGGTGCAGTGGGAGGTGCTCGCACGCGCCTTCGGCGACGGGTCGACCACGATGGTGTTGATCGGCGACCCCAAGCAGGCCATCTACGCTTTCCGCGGCGGAGACATCGACAGCTATCTGGCTGCGGTGTCCAGCGCTGGAGAGCGGCGCACACTGGGCACCAACTACCGCTCTGACCGCCCATTGGTGCAGGCCCTGCAGGTGCTCACGCGCCGAGCGCGTCTGGGGCACGACAGCATCGAAGTCGTCCCAGTCACCGCATCGCGCGAGCACACCCGGCTGGCCGGCGCACCGAGCACCGATCCAGTTCGGGTGCGGGTGATTGACCTCGGGGCCGACGAGCAGCCGTCGATCGGCACGGTCCGCGACCTCGTGGCCGCCGACCTCGCCGACGAGGTGGCCCGTTTGCTGACCTCGGGCGCCACCTACGACGATGACGCCGACGGGCCGCCGCGGCCGATCCACGCCGGTGACGTCGCGATCCTGATGCACTCGCTGCGACCCTCGGGAGCGATTCGGCGGGCGCTCGCCGACCGCGGCGTACCGTGCGTGGTGGCCGATCGCGACAGCGTGCTCGCCAGCCAAGCGGCCGATGAGTGGGTCACCCTGCTCGAGGCGCTGGAACGTCCTGCTCCGGAACGAGTCAGATCGGCCGCCCTGACCAGCTTCTTCGGCCATGGTGCGGCCGAGATCGATGCTGGAGGCGACGCGCTCACCGACTCCCTCGCCGAGCAGGTCCGCGACCTGCTCGACGTGTTCCGGCAGCGGGGGGTCGCTGCGGTGCAGGAGGCGACCTTCGGCCGCGGCCTGGCCGCGCGCGTGTTGACACAGGCCGGGGGAGCGCGCCTGCTGACCGACCTCGAGCACGTCGGCGAG